>CAJNDC010000003.1:0-195825 GCA_905221415.1 bacterium | reverse complement strand
TTTTATGGTTATGAGAAATCGTTTCAGTCGCTTAACCAATTGGAACAAGCCATTGTAGACTATATTGATTACTACAACAACAAACGAATTAAGGTCAAACTAAAAGGACTTAGTCCTGTGCAGTACAGAACTAAATCCTTTACTTAAATTAATTGTCTAACTTTTTGGGGTCAGTACAATTCGATACTGTATTTCTTTTTCCCTCATTTTTAAATTAGCTTGTTAAAGTCCCAGATTTGGTCCATCCAGCCTTCATAAAAGTCTGGTTCGTGGCAAACCATAAGAATGCTTCCTTTGTATTCTTTAAGCGCCCGTTTAAGTTCTTCCTTGGCATCTACATCCAAGTGGTTGGTCGGCTCGTCCAGCACTAAAACGTTGTTTTCACGATTCATCAAGAGACAGAAACGTACCTTGGCCTGTTCCCCACCTGACAAGACCTGAATTTGACTTTCGATGTGCTTAGTTGTCAACCCACAACGGGCAAGGGCTGCACGGACTTCTGCTTGGTTAAGGGCAGGAAAGGCATTCCAAACAGCTTCAAGAGGTGTTTGACGATTGCCACCTTCTACTTCTTGCTCAAAATAACCAAGTTCTAGGTAGTCACCTCGTTCGACTTCTCCATCGATTGGTGGGATAATGCCCAAGAGAGACTTCAAGAGAGTTGTTTTCCCGATACCATTGGCTCCAATAATGGCAACCTTTTGATTGCGTTCAAAGGTGAGGTTTAATGGTTTGGTAAGTGGACGGTCATAACCAATCTGCAAGTCCTTGACTTGGAAAATAAAGCGACCAGGAGTACGAGCCGGTTTAAAATCAAAGGATGGCTTTGGTTTCTCGCTTTGGAGTTCAATGATATCCATCTTGTCGAGTTTCTTTTGACGGGACATGGCCATATTACGCGTTGCAACACGCGCTTTGTTTCGAGCGACAAAGTCCTTGAGGTCCGCTATCTCTTTCTGCTGACGTTCGTAGGCCGCTTCCAACTGAGATTTCTTCATGGCATAGACTTCTTGGAACTGGTAGTAGTCACCAGAGTAACGCGTTAACTGTTGATTTTCAACATGATAGACGATATTGATCACGTCGTTGAGGAAAGGAATATCGTGAGAAATAAGGACAAAAGCATTCTCATAGTTTTGGAGATAACGCTTGAGCCAGTCAATGTGTTCAGCATCCAAGTAGTTGGTTGGCTCGTCAAGCAACAAAATATCTGGTTTTTCAAGGAGGAGTTTAGCCAAAAGCACCTTGGTTCTTTGTCCACCTGATAATGCTGTTACATCCGTATCCATGCCATAGTCCATGACACCGAGAGCACGCGCTACTTCATCAATCTTAGCATCCAAAGTATAGAAGTCACGACTCTCCAAACGGTCTTGGAGTTCGCCAACTTCTTCCATAAGCGCATCAATATCCGCCCCGTCTTCGGCCATTTCCATATAGAGCTCATTGATACGAGTTTCTGCTTTAAATAGCTCATCAAAGGCCGTACGGAGAACATCGCGCACAGTTTGACCTTCCTTTAGCACAGCGTGCTGATCCAGATAGCCAGCAGTCACATATTTTGACCACTCCACCTTCCCTTCATCTGGCAGCATCTTACCAGTCACAATGCTCATAAAGGTTGATTTCCCTTCACCATTGGCACCGACTAAACCGATATGTTCTCCCTTGAGGAGACGGAAGGACACATCTTCAAAAATTGCACGGTCACCAAAACCGTGACTCAAATTTTTAACTTCTAAAATACTCATTCTAATTCCTTATCTTGTTTTTATGCAGTCCTTTATAGAGGACCCAAGCCAGATAGCCTCCCAGGGTATTGGTCCACAAATCATCAATCTCAAAGACCCGATTAAAGTCGAATAAAAAATCTAAAACTAGTTGCGTACACTCAATTCCTAGACTCAGAAGAAAGCTGAGAAGGAGGATTTTTTTCGTTTGCCGCAGGTTTGGACAGAGATAGATGAGTTGAAAGACCATAGGGAAGAGCAAGAAGACATTTAAAATATTCTGCAAAAAGATCCAAATGACTTGTCCCAAACTGGTCACTTCACCCAGATTCCAAAGGGAGTTTAAGGGAGTTAAAAGAAAAACCAGGCGTCCAAAAGTTTGAATACCTGGAGTTTCCACTCCTGTAGGAAGTTGAGGCTGGGGAGTAAAACAAAAACAGACAATGCATAGACTGTAAACAGCCACTCCCAATCTTAAGATTAATTCTCTTTTTTTAGTCATTTTATGGATTTACTGCTGCGACTGCCTTCTGGCGATCACGTTTCATTGTATTGGAGCGCAATTGTCCACAAGCTGCATCAATATCTGTACCATGCTCTTGACGGACAACACAGTTGACCCCTTTTTTCTTGAGGGTATCGTAGAAGGCCATCACGCGCTCTTTAGGACTACGGCTATATTGGTCATGTTCACTAACTGGGTTATAAGGAATCAAGTTGACATATGACAATTTCTTGATGTTTTTGAGCAATTCAGCCAATTCCAAGGCTTGTTCAACGCCATCGTTGACTTCATTGAGCATGATATATTCAAAGGTCACACGGCGATTGGTTGTTTCGATATAATACTCAATAGCTGCAAAGAGCTTTTCAATCGGAAAGGCACGGTTAATCTTCATGATGCTTGAGCGCAATTCATTATTGGGTGCGTGAAGAGACACAGCCAGATTGACCTGTACGCCTTCATTAGCAAAGTCACGAATTTTATGGGCCAAACCTGAAGTTGAAACAGTGATGTGACGAGCACCGATAGCCATTCCCTTGTCATCATTGATGGTACGGACAAAATTCAAAACATTGTTGTAGTTATCAAATGGTTCACCAATTCCCATTACAACGATATGACTGACACGCTCGTCCTGACCACGCTCATCAAAGTATTTCTGAACCAACATGATCTGCGCTACAATTTCCCCGTTATTAAGGTCACGTTGCTTCTTAATCAAACCAGAGGCACAGAAGGTACAACCGATATTACAACCGACCTGAGTGGTCACACAGACTGACAAACCGTAGTGTTGACGCATGAGTACTGTCTCAATCAACATGCCATCTGGCAACTCGAAAAGATATTTAACAGTACCGTCAGCTGACTCTTGTACAATTCGTTGTTTCAATGGATTGACCACAAACTGCTCATTGAGCTTAGCAATCAAATCCTTGGAAAGATTGGTCATTTCTTCAAATGACTGGACACGTTTACGATAGAGCCATTCCCAGATTTGATCTGCTCGGAATTTTTTTTCTCCTTGTTCTAATACCCATTCTTGCATGGTTTGACGTGTTAAACTATAAATAGACGGTTTCATCTCTTCTCCTTATTCTCTATCTATTTCTGACGAATGACAAAATGGCGCTGTCCCTTGTCCTCTTTCTGAGACTTTTGATCCTTATGACGACGTCTATTTCTCTTATCCGCATTTGGTTTTCTCTTGTTTTGCGAAGGTTTCTTTCCTCTTCTGGGAAGGGTTTCCTCATCCTTCTTACGCATTTTCTTGTCAAATGACGCACGCTTAGGTGCTCGATTTTCTAGAACAAAATAGGCACAACCATAACTACAGTACTCCAAAAGATAGTCCTGTAAACGACTGATCTTTTCATTTTTTTCCTCTGTTCGATCGTCTTTGTAAAAACCACGTAGGCGGAGCTGTTCATTACTCCAGTCCCCCACGACATAATCAAACTTGGTCAACACTTCTGAGAAGCGTTGATTAAAGACTGTCACATCGAAGGCATCCTTGATATTTTCAACCAAGGTAAAAGCAATCCCTTCAGTCTCAACCTTATCCCCATTTACATGAAATTCTGGGCCAGGAAACTTGTTATAATTGTATAATTCAGGTGCAATTTCTTTACGCATAGTCTTCCTTTTCCACGATTACTTAACACTCTATTTTACCATATTTTCTACAAGTTGGCACGAATATCCTGAAAATGAAAAAAGTCTGACGATTCTGTCAGACTTCTGCTTTATAACCTTAAAAAGAGAAGAACAATTCTTCCCTCCATATTTTATTATTTAGCTGCTGCGTAAAGCTCATCTACCTTGTTCCAGTTAATGACTGAGAAGAAAGCTTTGATATAGTCAGGACGCACGTTGCGGTATTTGACATAGTAAGCATGTTCCCAAACGTCCAAGCCCAAGATTGGTTTTTTACCTTCTGAGATTGGAGTATCTTGGTTTGCTGTTGAAGTCACTTCAAGCTTCCCTTCTTTGTTGACAACCAACCATGCCCATCCAGAACCGAAGCGAGTTGTAGCTGCTGCTGTAAAGGCTGCTTGGAACTCTTCAAATGAACCAAATGTTGCATCGATTGCTGCTGCAAGTTCTGCTGAAAGAGCAGTCTTTTCAGGAGTCATCAATTCCCAGAAAAGAGCGTGGTTCAAGTGTCCCCCACCGTTATTGATAAGCGCTTGGCGGATATCAGTTGGGATAGAGTCTACATCAGCAAGCAAAGCCTCAAGGTCTTCACCGATTTCAGGGTGTTTTTCAAGAGCTGCATTTGCATTGTTGACATAAGTTTGGTGGTGTTTGTCATGGTGCAAGTGCATTGTTTCTGCATCGATGTATGGTTCCAAAGCGTCATATGCGTATGGAAGATCTGGTAAGATAATAGCCATCTGTAATACCTCTTTTTCTTTCTATATGAAGATGATAACGCAATCATCCTCTTTTTTCAAGTTTTATGCTCATTACGCTTGGCTAGATATCTGTAACAGCGCTCTCTCAAAAAGGTAGCCTTTTTCATAGACACCTGTCTTAATCTGGTAGTCTGTTTCAATCAAATAAGAAATCGCTCGCTTGAGAAAATCTAAGGAAATCCCTCTCGAATCTCTGAGTGCAAATTTGATTTGATAAGGATTAGGATTGCGCCCCAAGTAAGTTCCCAGACTGCTTGCAATCTGTGATTCCGTCTGACCAGCTTCTGATAAAATCTTCACTTGGGTAAAGGTTCGAAACTGTCCTAACATGACAGCTATGAGCTTGATTTCGTCTTCCCCTTGCAAGGTTAAGTCTCTGACCAAGTCACGGGCCTGATCAATCTTTTTAGCCAAGATAAACTGAGTTAAGTCGAAAATATTGTCCTGCAAAGTTTTTGGAATAGCCTCTACAATGTCCTTTTCCTCAATCAGGCCATCTGACTTATAAGACTGTAAAAAGAGGAGATTTTTCTGGATTTCGCTAAATTGAAAACCAGACTTGATGAGTAGATTTTCAAAGGATTGCCCCATAAACTGCAGACCTTGTTTCTGGCTCCATTTTTGGAAATACTGGCGGAGTTCTTGTTCCTTGGGTTCAATAGCATCAAAGACAGTCGCATCTCGTTTGAGCAATTTGACCAGCCGTCTCTTACTATCCAGTTTTCCTTCCGCAAATATCAATAACTTGGTTGTTGGCGAAGGATTGTCAAGGTATTCCTCAAATGACTTGAGCTCATCATCTGTTAAAAAGCGTTTTTTGGCAGTTGTAATATCGACAAAATGGTCTAATATCACGATTTTCTCATCCGCAAAGAAAGGGAGACTGACCAACTCCAACTCTAAGTCTTTATAGGCTACTTCTTTCATATCAAAGTAAGCAAAATTGAGATCAGCTGGATCATAACCAATCTGCTTCAACACTTGACTCTTCATAACTTCAAACTGACCCTGGTCCGAACCTGTAAATAAGGTCAAGCTAGATAAATTTGATAGAGATACCTTTTGACTCTCTTCTATGGCAAGCATCTTCTCTCCTTTCTTCTGATTTTTTACTAACTTTAATCAATATAGCGCAATTTCCCACGGAAATCTTCTAGTCTCTCGTACCCTTTTTCCGCCATAATAGCTTTCAGTTCATTAGTAATGCGTTCAAAAGCACCTACGCCTTCTTTGTGAAGAGTAGTTCCTACTTGCACCATACTCGCACCGCAGAGGATGTGTTCAAAGGCATCACGACCTGTCAAGACGCCACCCGTTCCAATGATTTGGATTTGAGGATTGAGACGTTGGTAGAAGGCATGTACATTCGCTAGAGCTGTTGGTTTGATATACTCTCCACCAATGCCTCCAAAACCGTTTTTAGGGCGAATAACGACAGACTCATCTTCGATATAGAGGCCGTTTCCGATAGAGTTAACGCAGTTGACAAACTTGAGCGGATATTTGTTGAAAATAGCTGCCGCTTGGTCAAAGTGAACAATGTCAAAATATGGTGGGAGCTTAATTCCAAGAGGTTTGGTAAAGTAGGCAAAAACTTCTGCCAAGATACGTTCTGTTGTCTCAAAATCATAAGCAATCTGAGGTTTTCCTGGAACATTTGGACAAGATAGATTAAGCTCTGTAAGTCCTTTGAATTCACTCTCTTGAACTTTTTTCAAGATGGTATGTGTTTCTTCTGGAGACATGCCAACTAGAGATAGGAAGAAAGTACGGTTTGGCTCTTTTTCCTGCAAGTCCAAAAGATAGTCCAGATAGTAGTCTAAGCCATTATTTGGTAATCCCATGGAGTTGATAGAACCAAGTGGAACATCCTGGTAGCGTGGCTCAGGATTGCCCTGACGAAAGTCCAAGGTCGCTGTCTTCGTGACAAAAGTACCCGCCGCTGAGTTTTTGACCCCTTCAAGCTCTTCTATCGTCATACAAGCAACACCCGCCGCATTCATCAAGCAATTGTCAAACTCAAAGCCAGCTATTTGTGTTTTCGTTGATACCATGATTCTGATCCTCCAGATTCCTTTTATTTCTAATATTATACCATACTTTAAGATTTTCTCTTTGAGAAACTAATTTCTATATAAAACGTTCGGTTTTATAAATTGAAAGAATTTTTAGAAAATTTCTGTTTTTTTCTTTACACTCAAAAAAAATTCTGCTATAATGGCTCATGTAATAAAATATAACAACAAAAGGAGAACGATATGACATCTGCTAAAGACTATATCCAAAGCGTGTTTGCAACTGTGAAAGCTCGTAACGGGCATGAGGCTGAATTTCTCCAGGCGGTTGAAGAATTCTTCAGCACTTTGGAACCTGTATTTGAAAAACATCCTGAGTATATCGAAGAAAACATCTTGGCACGTATCACTGAGCCTGAGCGCGTGATTTCTTTCCGTGTTCCTTGGGTTGACCGTGAAGGTAAAGTCCAAGTCAACCGTGGTTACCGTGTTCAATTCAACTCAGCTGTTGGACCATATAAAGGCGGACTTCGTTTCCACCCAACTGTAAACCAAGGGATCTTGAAATTCCTCGGCTTCGAACAAATCTTTAAAAACGTTTTGACTGGACTTCCAATTGGTGGAGGTAAAGGGGGATCAGACTTCGATCCTAAAGGGAAGACTGATGCTGAAGTGATGCGCTTCTGCCAAAGCTTTATGACAGAATTGCAAAAATACATCGGACCATCTCTTGACGTACCTGCTGGTGATATCGGTGTTGGTGGACGTGAAATTGGTTACCTTTACGGACAATACAAACGTCTTAATCAATTTGATGCGGGTGTCTTGACTGGTAAACCTCTTGGATTTGGTGGTAGCTTGATTCGTCCAGAAGCAACTGGTTATGGTTTGGTTTACTACACTGAAGAAATGCTCAAAGCTAATGGTAACAGTTTTGCTGGTAAGAAAGTGGTTATTTCAGGTTCTGGTAACGTAGCTCAATATGCTCTTCAAAAAGCAACTGAACTCGGCGCTACTGTCATCTCTGTATCTGACTCAAACGGTTATGTCATCGATGAAAATGGTATCGACTTCGACCTTCTTACAGATGTTAAAGAAAAACGCCGTGCTCGTTTGACTGAATATGCAGCTGAGAAAGCAACTGCTACATACCATGAAGGTTCTGTATGGACTTACGCTGGTAACTACGACATCGCTCTTCCATGTGCGACTCAAAATGAAATCAACGGTGACGCAGCTAAACGCTTGGTTGCTCAAGGCGTTATCTGTGTATCAGAAGGCGCTAACATGCCTAGTGACCTTGATGCGATTAAAGTCTACAAGGAAAACGGAATCCTTTACGGACCTGCCAAAGCTGCCAACGCTGGTGGTGTAGCTGTATCTGCACTTGAAATGAGCCAAAATAGCCTTCGCCTTTCATGGACACGTGAAGAAGTTGATGGCCGTCTCAAAGACATCATGACTAACATCTTCAACACAGCTAAAACAACTGCTGAAACATACGGTCTAGGTACCGACTACCTCGCAGGTGCAAATATCGCTGCCTTCGAAAACGTAGCAAACGCTATGATTGCCCAAGGTATTGTTTAATTAGTTGATACATCCTATCGGAGGACAAATGATGAACTTACGGCCAATGGAAGTAAGAGACAATCCAGCTGTAGCACAACTCATTCGAGCTAGCCTAGAAGAATTCGGGCTTGACAAACCAGGAACTGTCTACTTTGATCCTCATCTAGACCATTTGGCTGACTATTATCAACAGCAAGAGAGAGCAGCTTACTTTGTCCTGGAAGACGAAGGGCAGCTGGTTGGCTGTGGTGGCTTTGCACCTGTGTCCGATAAGATTGCTGAATTACAAAAACTGTATGTCACTAAAAACAGTCGTGGCAAAGGTTATTCCAGTCGACTGATAAAGCAGATATTCCAGGAAGCCCGCCTAGCAGGTTATGAACAACTTTATCTAGAGACCTCTACTGAACTGGCTACAGCCGTGGCCATCTATCAGCACTATGGTTTTACAGCACTACAAGAACCGCTTTCTAACGCCGCCGGCCACCCTGCTATGAATATCTGGATGATAAAATCCCTCTTATCAGATGAATAGATGGCAGTATACTAATGTAGCCAATGCTATGATAGTAAAGGTATTGTTTAAAATTCATTTGTTCAATCCTCAATCGCTCTGATTGGGGATTTTTGTATTAGTTTTAAAAAAGCCCACTATTTCTAATAGTAAGCTTAAAATCAAGATCTATTTTACCTCTACTAAGGCAAAAGACAGGCATTCAACTATTTCATTTACTGTTTCATCTATGTCTAGGTCCTCATTATCATTCAACATCATTGGAAGAGCATAAGAAAGACTCAAAGCCAAAATATAGCGAACGATTCTTTCATTAGACCAATCTCGGATAACACCTTTTTCTTTAAACTGATTCAGAACTGAACTAATTGGCTTAATGATAGAGTGAACAATGACATTCCCTAACTGGTCAGAAATAGTTTTATCAATAAAAGAACGACTCAAGAGAATTTTAACTTGCATTTGATTCTCCTGAATGAAAACTAGTCTATCGCGAACAATACTTCTTAAAAATAGTGGAAAAGACTCTTGGTTTGCTGTAAATTTCTTCTCAGAAAAATCAGCAATTACATCTGGAATAACCTGTTCGAGAAAAGTTGACAGAATAGCCTCTAAGATGCCTTCCTTGGTCTTAAAGTAACTAAAAACGGTCCCTTCTGAAACTCCAGCCTCCTTAGCAATAAGACTGGCTGTTGTATTTTCAAAACCAATTTCTGAAAATAACTTTAGACTTGATAACAATACTTGACGTTGTTTTAAACTCAAGTTGCTATTTTCTAATGTCTGAGCATACTTTTCTTCTAAACTTTCCATTGCTGGCACCTCTCTGCTACTTTCTTACTTTTACGACTTTCTTACCTCGAGTGTGTCCCAATTTTAGACTACGATATGCCTCTCTAACTGACTTTAGAGAAAAATCATAAACCTGATCAATATTCAGCCGAACCTTCCCTTCTGAGACCATTTCTGCTAGAGTGCTCAAATCATCATATGTGGAATGTCTCGGACCCGTGAACTGGGCACCTTTTATCATAACATATGGTGAAGGTACTAGCGTTCCAATAGCCGTGCCCTTCAATCCCAAACTGAAAGCCAATTTAACATAATCACTTCCATAGCAATCCAAGAATTTTGTAATTGGCTTTGCACTTGCTGATAGAAGAGCATTCTGGATGCTCTCTTCGTAGGCTACCGGTATAGCACCTAAAGACTTCAGATAATCTGAATTTTTCTTACTCGCAATTCCAATAACTGTCGCACCTTTAGCAACCGCATACTGTACTGCGATACTTCCAATACCTCCTGCTGCTGCTGAAATAACTACAACATCTTTAGAGTTTAGCTCAATCTTTCTAAAAGCACCTCCCACAGTTAGAGAGGCTACACCCATAGTAGCTGCATGGTTCATATCAATCATCTCTGGCTTCAACACAATTTCTGATTCATTGACACAAATTTCTGTTGCCAAAGCTCCCCTCTTGGTGCCTAATCCAGGGTCACTGATCATTGTTCCAAAAACCTTATCACCTACTGCAAACCGACTTACTCCTTCACCAACATCTGTGATAACTCCAGCAAAATCCCGACCAATACCTCTTGGAAATAGAGATGATTTTGACTCAAACCAATGACTTGGCTTCCTTAGTTTCGTCATAAAAGATAGAAAACGAAGTGGCTTTGCACCCTCAAAAGTTTTATAATCAATAGGATTTAAACCAACTGCATAAACTTCTACCCTAACTTGATTCACTTTCAAAGAATCAGATTTAATGTTCACTAAATCTAACACTTCTTCATCACCGAAACGACTATATTGTATTGCTTGAACAACCATTGTATGAACTCCTTTGTTTATTACAAATTGAGTGAGCACTCAATCATTTTTCTTAATTATATGCTTATTCCCCATAGATGTCAACTATACTGTTTCCAAAAGTTCTAACTAAGTTAGCTGTTCATGATAAAAATAGATTTATTTTCCCTTTTGAAAGATTATCAAACTATAACTCAAAGAAATCCGACTGCTTATCAAAGCAACCGGATTTTTATATATCTAATTTTTCAAAAAATTTGCCTGCAGACTGCTTTTCTTTTAGATTCTCAAGCAGCTCATTCTCCAGAAAAGAACTTAGTTCGTCAAAATCTTGACAAACCTTAAAAACAGTCTCTCTATCTACATGGCCAAAAGTTAGTTCATAATAGTCCTTATGATGATGCCAGTTCTGGTCATAGTTGATATCTGTCCGTTGATAGTAAACAATGTTTTGTTTCGGTGTCAGGTAAATCTTCTGCGTCAGAATGCTTTTCTGATCTTTGGACAATTTACTGCGACTAAAAATCTTAACACCTTGAAAAATCTTGCACTCATGGATACCTTGATTTGTGACTTTTAATTCAACTCTTTTATAGTGCATATAATCACCTCCAAAAATTACTTTCATTATATCAGACTCTGGCAGATTTTCAAGCAAAAGTGTCATTTCCAAAAGTCTTTTGTCTCTGCTAAAATCTCTTCTGTCGGTGTTACTGTGGCCTCAATAATGCTCTTGCCAGTCTTTTTCAGATAAGCTTGTATCAGATGATAACCATAAGCATAGCCCGCAGCATAAGGCATTCCAACTGGTATCTGACCCTGTATCTCAGCTATTTCATCACCGTAAAGATAAGGAGCCATTTCCGCCATCCCTGTTAGCTGAAGCTGACTTGAGATGATGGGCTTAATCTCTTCTAACTGTTCTGGACTGGTTGAAGTGACCCAAGATCCGATGAGATCTTTGCCATAGAGCTCAGCAGCAAAAGACTCTGCCAATCCTTCACTGACTACCCAGTCTGCTAGTGTCGTCTGCTGGTTCCATTTGATAAATTGGAAGCGGACATTATGATTGCACTCGTGGGCCAGAGCCGCTTGCACACGTGGCAAAGTATAGTCATTCGGTAGCAGACTAAGCATGAGGTAACCTGGAATTCCACCATCTCCGCTATAACCCTTATTTAGCTGTAACATGGCCTTTTCAGAGTTGCCCAATAAAATAGTAAAATGGTAATCCTCAACCTCTAAATCATAGCCAGCTTGCTCAAAAAGACCAATACTCCTCTTGATGGTATCTTGACAATTTTGCCAGAGTTGATCAGAGCTCAGAGCGTCGATAGCTGGTCTATCCTTTTCTGAGAGAGTTGCAGGCAACTGATTCATAAAGCCAAGCAGGAACAAAGCATCAAATCCTCCGGGATACTTGGCTTTCAGAGGAATGTGTTGCATTTGATATTTTGTTGCAAAAGGTGCTAATATTTTAGCTCGAAAGCACCCTTCTCTCTTTTCTAAAGGAAGCTCTAGCATCTCTTGATAAACTTTATCTGAACGAATCATATTGATTTTCATAGTAATCTCCTTTCTTATCTACTATTAGTATAATCCCTTACCCAAGGTCAGGGTCAAGGAGAAAATTGAATTTCTATCAAAATTCTAGTAACTTTTGGAAAAAATGACATACTAAATCTTTCGTATCAGACTATAATTTCAAGTAGTTTTACCCATTTTAAATCAAAACGATCGAGGTTTTTTTGAAGCTTCATCTTCTATCAAAACTTCTTCTTCCATAGCATTTTTTATTTTTTTGCCCAAAGAGAATAACGTTTCTACATCAGAGGGTTTGCTTGTCTCGAGAGAATTCCAAGTAGAAGATGATAAACTTTCATATTCCTTAGACCGAACTCGAAATTTAATGTTATCCCCCTTGGTGTCTATGTCTACATTTAAGGCTCTCGCCCCCAGTTTAGGCTCCTTATTTTTTATCCTACAGAAAACAACTTCTCCTGATACAATCTCCTTTCCATCACACCAAATCCTAATATTTCTTCCAGATAATTCTACGACAAAATTCTTCACTAGACTACCTTGTATTTTTTTAATTAAAAGAAAACTAATACCAAAAAACACTAATACTATCGTATAAAGAAAAAGAGGTTGTGATTTTAAAAAAACATTCAGTTTTAAATAGAATATAGCCAACTGTATTCCCAATACAGGAAGCATGAGGAACATGGGAAAAAGGATACCAATTATTATATCTGATTTTGCTGTTGTCGCTGTAAACTCATATCTTTCCATCAATATCACCTTTATAACATTTCCTTTTTATAGGATATTAATCCCATACTAAGACGGATGCATCAGGGAGTTCAATCTCCCTTTCCCCTAGCAAAGATAAATTTTGAACTATTCTAAGGATATTGTACCACTATTTCTGCAAAAAATACCTTAGCAAACATAATCTCCTTCCACAGATACATCATCGCTTTATCGAGCGTTGGAGTTTGATTAACATGGTTCTCTAATCAAACTCCAGAACTTTATGATGAAAATCTTATGGAACAACTGGAGACACTTTATAAATTTTCTCTTTTCAATTATAAAGAAAAACCGCTACTCCTAAGAATAGCGGTTTAATCATATTTTTAAGCTACTAAAGATTCAATATACTCTACCTTTTTTAAAAATAATATTTTAGTTGTAGTTACTATAAATCGTAACAACAATTTCTATTAGAAAATGAACTTTTTTTAAATAAAATTACACTTCGAACTCCTTTATGATTTGCTTCTCTTCTTTGGAAAGATTAAACAAATTAAGAACTAATAAATCGATTTTTTCTTTAAATAATTCAAAAATTATTATTCTTAGATTTTATATTGTAATTTTGAACTTATTTTTAATATCACGATTATATTTTTTAGATGAAATTATCTCGTTATTTAAAAATATTTTTGACTTAAAGTTAGGTTAAATATATATTAGTCCCATACAATCTTTCTCAACTCAGAGCGCGTGAGTTCTCCACGTTGGAATTTTCCCCATGACTCCTCATAGTTTATGTTCTTCATAGTTGCTTCTATTTTAAACTCTTCATTATGTACATAATTTGATATTAATGATTTATTAATTTTATCAAGAATATATTGAAGTAGCTTTTTCTGGAATAATTTTCTCTGAATTTCATTATACAGTATATAACTATCTGATAGATCTTCTAAGGAAAAGTTAAGCCCTAGACCTCTCATTTTTCTAAGCAATAATTTAGTGTTTTTATCTCTATGAATGCTAAAATTATATGTTGGTTCTTTTGACATTAGTTCTAGTGAATTAGATGTTGTATTATACTTTTCAACCTGTTTTGCAAGTTTCGTAAAGTGATTCTTATTAAAACCTACTTCTCTTAAGTTAAAAGTAATTAATGTACCTTCGCATATATTAAATTCGGAAATTTTATTCGAATAGGTTTTATAATAAAATTTATCTCCCTTCAATATTCCCTTAACTTCATTAATATATAAAGAACTAATATTTTTAGATTTGTTGCCTTGTTTATCGATTTGCTCTTCATATTCTGGTTTTATAAAAATGTATGCCTTGCCATAAATAGCCATGCTGTACAGAACTCTATCTATAATTTTTCCAAAATCGTAGGAAAAATAATATCTGGAAGCCTTATGGAATAATTTAACAATTTCAGAGTCATTCGGTGTAATTTTATAAAAATCTCCTCCTCTTTGCTGGTCGTCATTTAAGGAAATATCGTACCCAGAAAATAATTCTCTACAAATTAGTTGTAAATACAAACCTTCTTCGGGTTGTTTATATAACTTTTCAATCTTTTTACTTACTTTTATATCCTTAATCATTTAATTTTTTCTCCCACGAAAAACTAGAATGAAACCTCTTTTCTTCAGGGACTAGAGGATTAACGCAGATAACCCAAAATAATTCTGAAGGATTTGTTCTAAATCCATCATCCAAAATACTAGGACAAAATACTTTTATTAATTTGCTATCAATTTTAATTTTCGTTCCAAACATCGTGTTTTCAGTTTCTATGTTAGCAGTATTTATTATTGCTTTTACAACATAGTCATTCCAATTATTTGCTATGAGATCTCTTGAGTTCATAAAGTACCTTAGCTGATTTCTTAAATTTACATATTCCGTATACTGAATTGCAAGCTCTTTTGAATTTTCTTCATTATTATTTTGAAAGAATATTTCGGAAGTTTCTTTAACAATTTCACTCCATTCTTTATCATTAAAAAATTCACCCCATATTATTCCAAGACCACCAAGCTGTGCCCATTCAACAATAGGACAAGTAATCATATAATAAGCATATTCTTTCCTATACGAATTTTTATTTTTACTAAAATATAATCTAATATATTCTTGATATAAAGGCATTATCTGAGTAATAATTTCAAAATTCTTTTTAAATTGTTTTTTATCTGAATTTACAATAGCTTCAATAGTATCTCTTGAAATTTGATTAAAGCATTCTCCTAAAAAGTCAGGAAATTCTCCTTCTCTATCCCAATTTTTTACAGTAAAAATACTTGAACATTTTCTATACATTTCTGGAATGTCTTGTTTGATTTCTCTAAATTTTTCTTTTAATTCATCCAATCTACTCTCTTCCCATGAATCTTCAGAATCAATATGACAACTAAATAGTTTAATCTCCAATTGTTTTGCAAATTCTAAAAAAATTGTCAACTCAGATTCGTACTTATAAAATTTAGAGATTAAAATACAAGCTTCATAATACATTTTTTTCTTAATAAAAATATTACTTAAGAAATATATATGTTCAATTCCTTCTTTTACTACATCATATATTAAGTTTACATAATCAAATTCTTCCTTGGTTACATATTGCTTGATCAACCAAACAGGAGTAATACGTTGCTTCTCAACATTAACCTCTAACAATATTTTTTTAAAAATATCAATATCTCTTCTACCTCGAATAGTCTTTATAGAATTATATGACTTTCCAGTATCAATTCCATCTATAACAGATTTACTTATTTTATCAATGTCTAGTGTCTTAAAATAATCTCTTGATTCTAAAATGATATTTAAATATAGAATAGAAATATATTCAATAACTGCAATAAAGGAAATATTTTCTTCATTATTTTGAATTTCAATAGAATTTTGAATAATGTTATTTATCCAGTCTATATGTTCTAGGTAATATCTCGCTTCTTTGTATTTAATTGCAGATTGACAAATTTTATCTAATACAACTAAATAACTGTATAGAGTTTCAAAATCTTTTTCTATTATCAAGTAGTTTACACATGTCTTGTTTATGGCCATCAATTCATTTTCAAACCAATGAAAATCTGCTTCTTCTTTTGTTCTTAACGGTGTTCCCGTATCTAATGCTACTAATACTTCTATACTATCTGCTAAATGCCATTGTTGATATTTAGATTTTTTTCTAAACCAGAGTGAATCCTTTGGTAAATCCTGTTTAGTTGACCAATATTGATTTATTAGTCCTAAATTTTTACACATAAAATTAAATACAGAAGAATTATCGGCTATGTCTGGATTGCAACCATATTTTTGAATTATTTTTAGTAACTCAATTCTATTTGAAGTAATTTTTCTAAAATAAGCCTGATAGTTATTATCACTAACGTATATTTTATGTTTTAAATTTTTTGAAATCACTCTTTCTAAATACAAATGTGCATCATCTGATAATCTAAAAACATCAGATAACTGATAAATTCTATTCCCAGTAATTCCAAAGTATATAACTACAAGTATAGACCATATTATCAATACTGAAACCGTTGCCCAACTAACTTTACAATCCAATAATAATTCAACTAGTATAATTGTTCCATAAATAATAAAACTACTGATTACATCCAAACTCTTAACAGTCAAACGATCATATTGAAAAGCAATTGCAATTTTTTCAGGTGCATTAGCATATCTTGTGGAATATACACTTGAAATATTAGAGCAATACAAACCTAAAATCACACCAGCAACACCTAGTTCCCCCAAAATAACATCTCCTAATAGATTACTTTCTATTATCGTTGTTAAACTAAATTTTAAAAAAATTCTATCAATTATCCCTAAAAGCAAAGCTAAAATAAATCCTTTTATTGCACCAGAGATAAATCTTGCAAAAAGAATACTTCTAAATGATTTATACTCTTTGGATAATTGCCATTTACTATTTATCTTTAAACTTACTTTTTTAATATAAAAAATCAAATTTAATATTTTATTTCTAATACTCCAGTATATTGCTGATTTCATTTCTTTTCCCCGTGTTTTCTAATTAAAAAATACATCAGTCTTACAAACAATACTAAAATTTAATAACTAATATATTCATTATATCAAAAAATAAAGAAAATCCCACCAAACATTTGTTTGGTGGGATTTAAGTGGAGAATGAAATCATTTTCCACCATATTTTCGCTATTTGACATTACGCAAAACCTTGCTAAGCTGGAATTTCGCAATGTAATTGCCTACTCTTATTATTTAAGAGTAACTGAAGCTCCAGCTTCTTCCAATTTAGCTTTGATTTCTTCAGCTTCTGCAGTTGGAACGCCTTCTTTGATGACACCTGGTGCACCATCAACAAGTTCTTTAGCTTCTTTAAGTCCAAGACCAGTGATTTCACGTACAGCTTTGATAACGCCAACTTTTTTGTCACCAGCAGCTGTCAATTCAACGTCAAATGAATCTTTAGCAGCACCAGCGTCAGCAGCACCAGCTGCAGCTACAGCTACAGGAGCAGCTGCAGTTACACCAAATTCTTCTTCGATAGCTTTTACAAGGTCGTTCAATTCAAGGATTGAAGCTTCTTTAATTTCAGCAATAATGTTTTCAATGTTCAATGCCATTGTTATTTCCTCCAAATAAGTTTTTAATTATAATAGTTTTTTCGTAGCTATGCTACGCTGTGTAGCTTAAGATTAAGCTGCGTCTTCTTTGTTGTCTGCAACCGCTTTGACTGCAAGAGCAACGTTGCGCACTGGCGCTTGAAGTACAGAAAGGAGCATAGAAAGAAGTCCTTCGCGGTTTGGAAGAGTTGCAAGAGCAACGATTTCTTCTTTAGATGCGACAGCGCCTTCAATTGCACCACCTTTGATTTCAAGTGCTTCAGCGTTTTTAGCAAAGTCGTTCAAGATTTTCGCTGGCGCGATAACATCTTCATTAGAAAATGCCACGGCAGATGGTCCAACAAATACTGATGCAAGATCTTCAAGACCAGCTTTTTCAGCTGCACGACGCAAGATTGAGTTTTTAATAACTTTATACTCAACTTCGCTTCCACGAAGCTCACGACGAAGAACTGTATCTTGATCAACTGTCAAACCACGAGCGTCTACAACGACGATAGATGCAGCAGCTTTCATTTTTTCAGCTACTACGTCAACTAGTTCCGCTTTTTTAGCAATAATTGCTTCACTCATTAGTGTGTTCACCTCCGTAATTATTTTGCTTGGGGAATTTTTTCAAAAGAAAAACGCGCCCAAACCTAGACACGAAAGTACAATACGCTTCTTTTTACATGATACGTTTTGTCCTCGGTAGGATCTTTATGAGTCGAGCTCCCCTACTGTCTTAGGCAGTTTTTTCAAACCATATATGAGTATAGCATAGACAAAAAAAGAATGCAAGATTTTTGCAAACTTTTTTTAAAATTTTTCGTGATTTTTCTGTTAAAGTTCTACTGTCAGGACTTGACCCTGCTTAACGACCTGTTCTCCAGCGATATAAACATCATCAACATCACTAGCTTTGACTGCATAAACTAGGTGAGAGAGCATATTTCCCTGAGGTTGGAGATGGATTTTTCCTTGAGGATTAATGACCAGAAAATCTGCCTGCTTACCAACTTCCAGACTTCCTATCTGATCTTCCATTCCAAGAACCTTAGCACCTTCTATCGTCAGAGCTTTGAGGGCTGTTTCGATAGGAAATTGGCTGGCATCTCCACTTTTCATCTTCTGAAGAAGGGCTGCGGTCCGTCCTTCCTCAAACATATCTAGATTGTTATTGGAAGCAACCGAGTCAGTCGCAATTCCGACTGCTACTTCTGCTTTTTGGAGTTGGATGATTGGAGCGATTCCTGAGGCCAGTTTTAGATTACTGATAGGATTGTGGGCGATAGCCACATGAGAAGTTGCCAAACGTTCAATTTCTCTCTCGTTTAATTCGACCCCGTGAGCAAAGACAGAGGAATGATCTAAGTAACCTAGTTCTTCTAGAAAGGCGAGGGGGCGTTTGCCGTATCGTTTCAGGATAATTCCTGATTCCTCCTTGGTCTCCGCCACATGGATATGGATGGGAAGATTTAGCTCTTCTGCCATATCTAAGCTCGCTTCCAGCAAGTCTCTACTACAGCTATAAGGAGAATGAGGAGCTACCATAACCTTGAAATTTGGATTTTCATATCCTAAGATTTCCTCTATGATGGCTCGTGTTCTGCTTATAGTCTCAGCAGTTGTTTCTGCCTCTGAAGAAAAGAGGGTCGGTGAGAAATAACAACGCATCTTAGATGCCTTGACTGCCTGATAAATTCTCTCAATATCCACACCATTGGGATTATACATATCGTTGAAGCTTGTTGTTCCTGACTGGAGCATCTCTGTCAGAGCTTCTTTGACCGCCTTGGTAGTCATATCGGGAGTAAATCCTGCTTCTGCTGGCCAGATATAGTCATTGAGCCATTCGTGGAGATTACTATCATCCCGGATCCCTCGCAAACCTGTCATAGCAGAATGGGTATGGCAATTAACCAAACCAGGCATGATCCAGGCTCCCTGATAGTCTATAATCTGCTCAGCTTGCTCTAAAATCTCAGGCTCCTCTTGGCCGACATAGACGATTTGAGAATCCTTAACGGCTAAGACACCATTCAAATAAACATGGAAATCTTTGTCACAAGTCACGATATTTACATGCTGATAGACTTTCATTATTTTCTCCTTCTAAGACCCTGATTTTTTCTAGCTATTGTAACAAAAAAGTAACCCGAAGGCAACTTTTTTCGTTCATAAAATTTCAAAATAGAAAGGATTATTCAGAGCTAAAAGCTGCAGCTTTCTGCATTTGGTAATACTTGCCCTTTCTAGCCATGAGGTCCTGATGGTTACCATGCTCAACAATATCACCATCTACCAAGACAAGAATCAAATCCGCATCCTGAATAGTTGACAAACGGTGAGCAATGATAAAGCTTGTGCGCCCCTTCATGAGTTTGGCAAAGGCATCCTGAACTAGCACCTCTGTCCGTGTATCGATGGAAGAAGTCGCCTCGTCTAAGATGAGAATCTTGGGGATAGCTAGAAAGACTCGGGCAATGGTCAAGAGCTGGGCTTGCCCAACAGAGAGGGATTCTCCTGCATTTTCCAACTTGGTATCGTATCCCTGTGGCAACTGTTGGATGAAAAAGTCTGCATTGGCTGCTTTTGCAGCAGCAATCACCTGCTCCCGACTGGCGTCAGGATTTCCAAAGGCAACATTGTCATGAATGGTTCCTTGCTTGAGCCAGGTTTCTTGGAGCACCATCCCAAACTGCTGTCTCAATGATGCTCGGGTATAATCGTAAATGGAACGACCGTCCAGCAAGATATCTCCTGAATTAATAGGATAAAAACGCATGAGGAGATTGATAAGAGTTGATTTTCCAGCACCTGTCGGACCAACGATGGCTACCTTGCTACCAGCTGGAATATCGATGGATAAGTCCTTAATCAAGGTCCTTTCAGGATTGTATCCAAAAGAAACATGTTTAAAGGAAATAGCCCCCTTCACTTGGTCACTGGTCAAGAGTTCCTTACCTGTTTCAGCAACCTCAGGACTTTCTAAGACAGCATAGACGCGCTCTGCGCAAGCGAGAGCACTTTGCAACTCGGCTAAAACAGAAGAAATATCGTTAAAGGGCTTGGTGTACTGCTGGACATAGTTCAAAAAAGTCACTAAACGACCGATAGTCAGGGTGGACCCCATCATGATACGATAAGCTCCCACTCCAGCTAAAAGCGCATAAATGAGTGCATTGACAAAGCGAGTCGAAGGATTGATCGTTGATGAATAAAAGATGGCTGACTGAGAATAGCCTGCGTAGTTGGCATTCGCCTCATGCAGTCTTTGGATAAACTCTGTCTGAGCATTGAAAGACTGGATAATAGTTTGCTGGCTAAGCGATTCTTCAATCAACTGAGTCTGAATCCCCCTCGTCTCTGTTTGCTTCTGGAAGAGATGATAGGACCGTTTGGCAATAAAGCGTGAAATCACCATGGATAGTGGCGTCAACAGCAAGACCAAGAGGGTCATGAGGAGATGAATTTGGAGCATGGCCAGAATACTAACCAAAATCATCAAGACACCAATGAAAAATTGGTTAAAAATCATGGTCAAGCCAGCTGCCAACTGCTCTATGTCCGTGGTCACACGACTGACCATCTCTCCACTTCCTTGCCTATCTACAAAGGCAATCGGCAAACGATGGAGCTTATGGATTATTCGCTCTCGCAAGTCTCTAGTATATGAGAAGATTAGGCGATTATAAAGAAGAGGATTGGCCCATTGTACCAGAGTATTTCCTATGACTACCAAGATCATCTGGAGAAAAATCTGCCAAAAAACTGGTGATGAACCAGCCACCAAGACTTGGTCAATGACCTGCCCAATCAGAATAGGTAGGTAAATTGATAAGCCAACTTGGGCAATAGTTCCTAGAAAGGCTAGGAAAAGGAGGAAGGGATGGCTTGCTAAATCTACGGCTAAACGTTTGAGCGTCTGGTTTGCAGTTTGTCGTTTCATTCTAGTCCTCCTTTCCATGTTGGGATGCATTGATTTCACGATAGACTTGACTAGTCTTCATCAAGTCCTCATGCTTGCCGACAGCTAGAAGCTCACCTTTTTCCAAGAGGAGAATCTGGTCAGCCATCTGTAAAGTCGAGGTTCGTTGAGAAATCAAGATCAAGCTCGTGGTTGGTAAGTTTTCGCGGATAGCTTTCAAGAGCTTGGACTCGGTAATGGTGTCGAGGGCCGAGGTCGCATCATCTAGGATGAGAAATGGAGCTTGGCGCAGGACTGCTCGAGCAATCGACAGACGTTGTTTTTGTCCACCTGAGAAATTTCGACCTCCTGCCCCAACAGTAGCATCCAAAAGTCCTTCCTTTTCACTGACAAAATCCTTAGCTTGCGCAATCTCCAAGGCCTGCCATAGTTGCTGGTCAGATACTTCTTGATTGAAACCTAAAGTCAAGTTGGAACGAATAGTTCCCTTAAAGAGTTCGACTTTTTGAGGCACATAGGCAATCCAAGACCGCCACTGCTCAAGATTACGAGGACTACATCCATCTCGATAAAGGTCAATGCTCCCCTTGTCTACTGGATAAAGTCCAAGTAAGACTTGCACCAAGCTTGATTTTCCAGAGCCCGTTCCCCCAATGATACCAAGGATTTGTCCTTGAGTCATATCAAAGGAAATGTTTCTCAGAGAAGGCTGAGCCGCATCAGGATAGGTAAAGGTTAATTCTTGAACTTGTAAAACCTGATTACTGGAAGCTTGCTTTTGTTCTAACTCCGAATGGATATCTTCTGGAGTCTCAGCAAAGACTTCCTCGATTCGCTTAGCTGAGATATAGGACTGGTTGAGGGAGTTAATCAGCATGGCGAGCTTAACCAATTCCACCAAGACCTGCAAGAGATAGTTGATGAGGGCAATGAGAGCACCTTGGCTGAGTAAGCCTCCTTGAATTGAAATATAGCCCTGCCAGATGATGACGAGGAGAGTTCCATTAACAATCAGATATGTCAGAGGTGTTAACAAACTAGACCAGAAACCTGTCTTTTCTTGCAATCTGGCATAAACTTGGTTAAGGGTTTGAAAAATCTGTAACTCTCGTTTTTCCTGACCAAAAGCACGAATAACTCGCATGCCTTGTAATTGCTGGCGCGTTTCCTGAACCAGCTGGTCCGTTTTCTTTCTGAGACTACTGTAGAGAGGATTGACCAGTCGAGAGAGTCCTACAATGACGATTGTCAAAATGACAACCATAACCAAGAACCAGAAAGTCAGCTCAGCTGAGATACGATAGGCCATAAAAATGGCACCAAAAACGATAATAGGCGCTCGCAAAAAGAGACGCAGGAATTGATTGATACCAGTCTGTATCTGGTAGGTATCCGAAGTCAAGCGAGTCACCAAGCTAGAAGTTGTCAGACGATCTCTGCTGTCCTTGGGTAAGGAAAGAATATGACGATAAAGGTCGTCTGTCAGTTCTTTGGCAAACCCAACCGCTGCCTTGGCTGAGTAAAACTGGGCTACCAAGGCCACTAAAACGCCAATCACTGCAAAGATAAGGAGCAGGCCAATCTGCATCCATAGATGCCCTTGATCTCTCTGGGGCAAGGATTGGTCAACAATCCCTGCAATCACCATGGGAACCAAGAGCTCAAAAACAGCTTCTAGTAACTTGAACAAGGGGGCTAAAATGGATTCTTTGATATAGGGTTTGAAGTAAGATAGTAAGTGTTTCATAAATCCCTTCTATTCTTATTCTGGAAATGAAGAAAGTGGGAAGCCCCACCCTCTCTGTTTTATTTGTTTAAGTAAGGTAATAGATAGCCATATCCTGCTTCTTCCATCTCATCCTTGGCTACAAAGCGCAAGGAGGCCGAATTGATACAGTAACGGAGGCCACCTAACTCACGAGGTCCATCTGTGAAAACATGACCCAAATGAGCATTGCCCGAACGAGAACGAACTTCGATTCGCTCCATTCCATGGCTCAGGTCCTTGAAGTAGTGAATCAATTCCTTGGAAATCGGACGGCTAAAGCTTGGCCAACCACATCCTGAGGCAAACTTATCCTTAGCGAAAAAGAGTGGCTCACCAGTCGTGATATCTACATAAATCCCTTCTTCAAAAGTTTGGTCATAGGCATTGGTAAATGGAGCCTCTGTAGCAGCTTCTTGGGTGACACGATAGGACTCTTCAGTTAAGCTTTCCTTTAACACCTCCTGACTAGGCTTTTCATAGTTAGAGGCATCAATCAATGGCTTATCAGCATCGGTCACATCGATATGACAGTAACCTGAAGGATTCTTCTTAAGATAGTCTTGGTGATAGTCTTCTGCCAGAATGTAGTGGCGAAGTTTCTCCACTTCTACTGCAATCTTTCGACCAAGCATGCGTTCTTGATCCTGCACCACTGTATAGATAGCTGGCAAGTCTGTTTCATCTTGGTAATAAATACCAGTACGATATTGGCGACCACGGTCATTCCCCTGCTGGTTAATAGACAAGGGATCAATAACACGGAAATAATAAAGTAAAATTTCTCTAAGTGACACTGCCTTCTCATCGTAAATCACTTGAACCGTTTCTGCATGGTCTGTTTCCTTGAGTAGCTGGTAATTGGTCGTTTCGACTTGCCCATTAGCGTAGCCGACACTGGTAGCTAGCACTCCCGAAATTCGGGAAAAATATTCCTCTAACCCCCAAAAACAACCACCTGCTAGATAAATTTCTGCCATCTTTATTTCTCCTTTATCAAGTTTTTAACTAATACTCTTCGAAAATCTCTTCAAACCACGTCAGCGTCGCCTTACCGTACTCAAGTACAGCCTGCGGCTAGCTTCCTAGTTTGCTCTTTGATTTTCATTGAGTATA
Organism: bacterium; assembly: GCA_905221415.1. Taxonomy (GTDB): domain Bacteria; phylum Bacillota; class Bacilli; order Lactobacillales; family Streptococcaceae; genus Streptococcus. The sequence continues at coordinate 171,572 of CAJNDC010000003.1, read as the reverse complement.
AACTTCTTTTCAAAAAAAGGATAGGAAGCCCTCTGGTCGAGAGTTTCCCCATCCTGTCTTCTATTCTTTATTTTGCTTCGACACGGACACCTTGGGTATCAACTTTTAGGTCATGCAATTTCCCTTTGAAAGGTTGCTTTTGCAATTCTGCCTTGATCGTTGGCATCTTGTCATGAGAAGCTAAGACCATAACTGTCGGCCCGGCACCAGAGAGGTAGGTCGCATAGGCACCATTCTCTTTAGATACTTGCTTAATCGTCGCAAATTCACGGACCAGACTTTGACGATAACGCTCATGGAAGAGGTCCCCTTCGATTGCTTGTCCAGCTGTCACCATATCTCCTGCCAACAAGGCCGCAACAGCCACATTGGCAATCGAACTAGCTGCAACAGCTTCCTTGTAGGATAACTTTTTAGGCAAAACACCACGGCTGTCTCGAGTACGCAATTCATAGTTAGGAATGTAAGCTAGAAAATCACACTCTGGGAAGTCTGCCACAATTGCTGAAACTTTCCCTTCAACAGAGCTTGCAATAACGAGATTACCATAGATAGCAGGAGCCACATTGTCAGGATGCCCTTCAATCTTGGTAGCCAGCTGCAATTTTTCATGGTCAGATAAGTTGAGCTTACCCAGTTGATTAGCTAGTTCAATTCCAGCAACAATGACAGAGCTAGAAGAACCCAAACCACGCGCCAAGGGAACATCACTGGTCATTTTCAAGCGTCTCGGTTGCAAGTCAGGCGCAATTTGCAAGGCAATCTTAAGCAAAAGATTACGCTCGTCATGGGGAATCCATTTGCCAATCTGGTGTTCAATCAACCACTCATCCCGTTCTTCACAGACCTCAATTTGAAGATACTTGGTTACAGCTACACCAACCGAATCAAAACCTGGCCCGATATTGGCACTGGTTGCAGGTACAATAATCTTCATCCTATTCTCCTAACACCTTGAAGGTATTCAAGAGGTCAAATTCTGAAGCTTTGGCCAACTCAGCTGAAACATTCTCAAGTTGTGCTTTATTAATCTTATGAGTGATAATCACTACACGCGCCTTGTCACCCTCTTTGCCATCTTGGAGGATTTGCTTGAAGGAAATATTTTGAGCATTAAAAATTTCAGCTAGTTTCAAGACCTGACCTTTTGAGTCTGGAGCCAAGATTGAGAAGTAGTAATTAGCTTTAACATCTTCTGGATTTGCCAAGACTAGGTCACGGCTATATTCGTTGAAGTCTTTACCGATGGTAGCATCATTCAAGCGACGAACGATACGGACAATATCTGCTACAACACTTGTTGCAGTTGGTTTTTGACCCGCACCTGGTCCGTAGTACATAGATTCACCAATACCGATAGATTCTACAAAAACAGCGTTCATTACCCCATTCACACTGGCAAGTGGATGTGCTTTAGGAAGGAAGGTTGGAGTTACTTCCGCAGCAATACCAGAAGGAGTTTCCTCGATAGAACCAACCAATTTCACTACATAGCCCAAGTCTTGGGCTACAGCTACGTCTTCTGGTGTGATGTTGCGGATTCCCTTGTGGGCTACATCGTCAAAGGCAACCTTCATACCAAAAGCAAACTGGCTCAAAATCACCATCTTGTAGGCTGCGTCAATCCCATCCACGTCATTTGTAGGGTCGCTTTCTGCAAAACCAAGTCTTTGTGCTTCAGCCAGAGCATCATCATAAGACCAGCCTTCTTCGACCATCTTGGTCATCATGAAGTTGGAAGTTCCGTTAACGACACCAAGAACGCGCGTGATTTTATCAGAAGCCAATGAATTTGCTAGAGTGCGAAGAATTGGAATCCCACCAGCTACTGCTGCTTCGTAGTAAAGTGCTACATTATGATTTTTAGCGATTTCTAACAATTCTGCACCATGGACAGCCAAAAGGTCCTTGTTAGCAGTAACAACATGTTTCCCAGCTTCTAAGGCACGAGTGATAAAGGTCTTAGCTGGCTCGATACGCCCCATCAATTCCACTACGATAGTAATATCCTTGTCTGATAAAATATCGTCTACATTGGTTACAAAGTTAAAGTCATTTCCTGCTGCAAGCAAGCGGTTCTTTTCATCTTCATCCTTGACCAATACCTTGGCCACTTCAATCTCCGAATGAGCTGACTGAACGATTTTTTCTCCATTTTCCTTTAGGAGGAATGGCACACCACTTGCAACGGTACCAAATCCAAGTAAAGCAATTTTAACTGTCATGTTTATCTCCTAGAAATTTTCTGATATAGCCATTATAACAGAATTTTGTGAAAATTCCTAATATAGTAAATCACTATTTCAGTCTAGAAAAGAAAAAACGAATCATCTGATTCGCCTTTTCTGATAAGTAAAAATTGATTTCTAAAAACTATGAATGAATTTTTTGAAGACCGAGAACTGCATCGTGATTGATCAAGATTTGCCCATACTCTTGCAAGACTGAACGACTGATATCACTGTCGTCTGCAAATTCACGCATACGGGCTAACAGCCAGGCTGGATATGGACTAGGATGGTTTTCCACATCAACTAAGATTGTCAAATAGTAGTGTCCATTCATCTTATAGAGTTCAGATGTTTCCATCTGGTAGTTAACCGTCTTTGCAAAAGCAACTAGGTCAGCAAGATTTGCGAAACGCAGGATATAGTAGATATAAGGTTCTTTCTTACTTTCAGTTTCCTTTTCTGTTTGCTCTTGCTCTTCTTCCTTTGCTTCGACCTGCTCTAAAGATTGGATAGCCTCAATATCGTCCTTGGTCTTATCTGCAATGCTCTTTTCCAAGGTTCTGAGAAATTCATCCGGCGACATTTGGGCTAATTCTTCCATGTCTGGTAGATCCGCCAAATCTTCAAAATCTAGATTTTGATCAATCTTAGACTTGGTCACAAAGACATCGACCTTATCTGGTTTTGGCGTCACACGGAAACTCAGCATGCCACTATCCAAGAAATTGTCTGGCATTTCCAGTTCATCTAAAATAGCATAGAAAAACTCTTCAGTTTTTTCCTGAGGAACGAGAAAGTCTGCAATCTCCATTCCCCGATCTATCAAATCATCTAAAGTCATCGTGATTTTTAGTGTTGTATCACTAATTTGTTTCATCTTCATATCTAGTAACCTCATACTTTCAGTCTATCTATTATACTAGATTTTTACGATTTTATCAAAAGAATGAAGCGAGAATGTGATATAATACTAGATATGATTTTAGATTTAAGAAAGAAAGTTCAATGAAAAATATAAAAGTAAATGCCTTGGCCAGCTTGCTGGTCAATATTCTCAATATCGTTTTTCCACTGATAACCAACCCTTATCTGACGCGGATTCTCAGCAAATCCAATTACGGTTATTTCAATACGGCCAATACCTGGGCTAGCTTTGTTATTCCACTAGCTGCCTTTGGGATATACAACTACGGGATTCGAGCTATCAGTAAGGTCAAGGATGACAAGAATAAAATCAACTACGTCTTTTCTAAGTTGTTTTATATCTCGGTTTTTACCTCTCTCCTGACCACTGGTATCTACTTCCTCATTATCTTCTTTGACACCAGCATTGAGAATCTGAAAGTCCTCTACTACATCCTAGGGGCCCAAGCACTCTTCCAATTTCTCAATATCGAATGGATGAACGAGGCTTATGAAAACTATGCCTTCATCCTCTACAAAACGTTAATTATTCGAATTACCATGCTAGTCGCTATCTTCGCCTTCGTTAAAACGGCAGATGATATCGTTCCTTATGCTATCGTTATGACAGCGACCACTATCCTCAACTACCTGCTCAGTTTTCTTTGGATTAAGAGAGAAGTTTCTTTTGTTAAAATTGGATTCGTCGAATTAGCTAAAGCTTCTAAACCGCTCCTCACTATGCTTCTCTTAGCAAACGCTAATATGCTTTATACCTTGCTAGATAGAATGTTTATCACCAAGGGACCGGATGAAAACTATATTTCCTATTATACAATTGCCTATAGTATCGTCATGCTGATTGCCAGTGTCTTGAGTGGAGCTATCAACGTAAGTATTCCGCGCCTTGGCTACTATCTCGGTAAAAAGGATTACAAGTCCTACAATTATCTCGTTAATCAAGCGGCATCCTTATTCTATTTCCTTATGGTTCCAACTAGTATTGGGATTATGATATTGGGACGGTACGCAACTGTTATTTATTCTTCTGAAAAGTATCTTGAAGCAGGTATCGTAACCAGCGTCTTCGCTTTTCGTACCATCATCTGGGCTATTGAATTGATTCTTGGTAAACAGATTATCTTTATCAATGACCATGAAAATCGTTTAACTGCCTTCTACTTCCTCGGTGGTGGCGCCAATATACTATTAAATAGCATCTTGTATTTCAATAATATTTTTGCACCTGAGTATTACATCGCTACGACCATTATCGCAGAAACTATCGTAGTTTTACTTGAAATTCATTTTATCAAGAAACATCAACTGATTAGTTTAAAAGAAATTTTTATAACCTTAACACGTTATAGCCTCATATCCCTTGGTTTTATCCCAATCTTCTATATTTTCAAAATGATTTTCCAAATCAATTCCTACACAGTAAACTTCAATATGATTCTCATGGTTCTTTCTACCGTAGCAACTTGTGGTATCTATTATCTCTTGGCCCTCTTTATCGCCAAAGACAAAACACTCCACTATGCACTGAACCTTGTACTTGCTAAATTAAAACGAAATTAAAAAATCCCCTACTGATAAATTAGTTGCCAGTAGGGGATTTCTTCTTTATTCTTTTTCCTTCTTTTCAGAAGCGTTGGCTTCTAGGTTTGAATCTTGTTTAGATTGTTCAACAATAGAGGAATTAGATTCTTGTTTCTGTTCTGGCTTAACTGCCTCGCTATTTACAGCAGCAACAGCCTGTTTCCAGATACCTTCTTCGTTTACTTTATAACCATCAGGTGTTGTTGCGTTCTTCAATAAAGAACCATCAGCTTGGAAATAGTACCAATTACCATCAAGCTGTTTCCAACCCGTTTGCATAGCTCCTGATTCATCAAAGTAATAATGATCACCATTTACTTTATGAAGACCAACCAACATGATACCATCTTCAGGATTTAGATAATACCAAACGCCTTTGTCTTTTATCCAACCAGTTTTCATGGCACCGTTTGATTCAAAGTAACGGTAATGATTATCAGACCATTTCCAGCCAGTTTGCATGGCTCCAGATCTGCTAAAGTAATATTGCTTACCATCTACTTGATGAAGGCCGACCAGCATAATGCCTTCTTTTCCTTCAAGATAGTACCAAGCATCACCATCTTTCAACCAACCAGTTTGGACTGCGCCAGACGTAGCGTAATAATGCCAAGAATCATTTGACCACTGCCATCCAACTTGCATAGTACCTGCAGAGCTGAAGAAATAGTTCTTACCGTCAATTTCTTTAGAGCCTACAGCCATGATACCTGTTTCTGGATCCAAATAATACCATGATTCATTATCTTTCAACCAACCAGTTTTCATAACTCCAGAACTTGCGAAATAGTTCCAGTGACCATCAACAAAGGCCCAGCCTGTTTGCATGGCACCACTGGCATTCAAATAGTAACGGACACCATTGATATCTTGGCTTCCAGTTAACATGATGCCATCTTTATCCAAATAATACCATGTTTCCTGATCCTTGACCCAACCAGTTTTCATAGCTCCAGAACTTGCAAAATAGTTCCAGTGACCATCAACAAAGGCCCAGCCTGTTTGCATGACACCTTCTTGATTAAAGTAGTATGTGCTTCCATTGATATTCTTTTTACCGACGGTCTTTAGCCCATCCTCATCATAAAAATACCAATCTGAATCAATCTTTTGCCAAGTTGAAGGCTTACCTGCTGTTTGGAGTGCACCACTTTCGCTAAAGAACATCTTCTTGCCATTATAGACTTGGTATCCTGTTAGCATCTTCCCATCTGCCGCAAAGAGATACTTTTTCCCTCCAATTTCAGAGAGCTCACTAAATCGTCTAGCACCATTTGATTGGATATAATACCAAGAGTCATCTAGTTTGAACCAACCACCAGTTTGCATTTTACCATTTTGGTTCAAATAGTAATCATTTCCTTTGGCATTTTCTCCCCAGTCGTCGTTAAGGTGAAGCCAGCGACCTGCTTGCATTTGTCCTTTTCCATTAAAGAAGTAAGTAGCTCCGCCAATCTCTTTCCATCCGATAGCCATTTCTCCGTCAGTCAAACGATATTTCCAATAGCCATCTTCTTGATACCATTTTTCGTCAACTACAGGGATATCAGGGAAGGTATTTGAAACATTAGCAAATCCTTTATCGCTAATATCAAAAACGGTAGCATCTTGAGTTTGGCTAGCAGCATGAAGAACCTGAATATTTTTCTTCTGAAGGTATTCTCTGGTTGAAGCAACATTAATATCTCCACCAGTTGTCTGAATGATCATTTTTGGTGATAAGTTTTCAAGGAAATTAATCGTATTTGAAATTGTCGCATCATAATGGTGGTTCCATTTCATCATATCAACCTTGCCGATAACTGGACCTAACTTATCTTCTGCTCCCTCGGCATTATCCAAATCTCCACCAAGATAGATTCTCTTTCCTGCCACAGTCACCACTGAAACAATGGAGTTGGAGTTATCATCTCGAACTCTTTTCAGATTCCCATCAGTATCATATTCATTCTTATAGTTATAGAGTTGGATATCCATATCACCTAATTTAAAGTGACTATCCTCATCTGTAATATTCTGAATAAGAGTAACCCCTCGTTTTTGAGCCGCTCTCAAAGCATTATCATAATTAAAAAGATTATCCCAAAGCCCCCAGTGTGAGGTGATCCGATCATCTGAATATTTTTTCAGATAAAACTTATCAACTTGATAACGATTAAGTATCTCATCTGCTCCGCCGATATGATCACTATGGACATGAGTTCCTAGAATAAAATCTAATTTTTTTACACCTATTTGATCCAGGTGGCGAATCAAGCGATCCTCCAATACTTGATAATTTCTCATGGAAATTCCCCAGCGACTTGGATAACGTGGGTCACTGCCATCAGGAAAATCATAGTCTTCTCCCATATCAATCAAAGCATAGTGACCATTACTTTCCAGAAGGATGGCATCACTCCCAGATTTTGCTTTAGTATTTATGAAATGGATACGATTGCCCGAACCTGCAGAGATGGTATCTGCATCTACTCCTTGCGATAACTGAATCAGTAATAGAAAGAATGCGAGAACACTATATCTAACTGATTTTAATAACCATTTATTTTTCACCTTGAACACTCCTTTATCTTAAACAATAAGCAACTTTTACTAATCTAATCAATCCAGTAGTTTTTATCCCCTCCTGGGACTTGTTGCTCAATAGGTGGTGGAGTCATATAGTTTTCTCCAAATTCGTAGACAAGTATTTCATGGTATTTTCTCGGAACCTTGACCACAATGTCTTCATAAGGCATATCAATCAAATCATAGAGCCATTCTTTTTTTATACCATTTGGATAATAAGGGTCATAGATAGTACAAGTAAGATCTGTTGCTTGATCTACACTATACTTCAAAGCAAGGCTCTCTAATTTTTGATTCCATAGCTGTGGGGAAGTTAAGCGGAAAATAGCTGATCCCATATAACGAGGGAGGTTTTTTAGTCCACCATTCTCAGACTTGATTCCTTTAAAATTCAAAGAAGAAAGGCGAATGAAATATTTGTAGAGCTTCATTTTTTTACGGTCACTTTCCTCTGTGACGACACCATCATATGGAAAAATGTCAACGCAAGTTCCCAATACGACCGTTGGGTCTACGAGGTTAGCATCTCGACGAGTCCTTACATCATAGACTCTCATATAACTGTATGGGTATCCCTTTGTTTCTCTGAATGAAATCAATTTGTAGTAGGGATGATTTTCATTTTGTAAAACCTTATACAGTTTTTCAAATTCATCACGCGCCAAGGAAATATCTGTATCATCATCCCAAGGGATAAATCCTTTATGGCGTACAGCTCCTAGTAAGGTTCCAAAATCAATAAAGTATTTGATTTGATGTTGTTCACAAAGATCATGTAGATACTTTAAAATATCCAATTCTACTTGCTTGATTTCTTCAAGAGTTAAAGTTCTTTCAGACATAGGTTCTATTCTCCTAAATTTGACTAAATTTTTAAACGTTTCTTAATCCCAATCCCGTCATTTAGACCTTTTAACAATCTTCCATAATTTAAAATCATGATGAGATACTCTTTGTTCAACCGGTGGCAATTGCATATAGTCTCCGTAGTCTGAGGTCAAAATTTCATGATAGTTCTTCGGAATGGTAAATTCCTTACCTTCAAATGTTCCAGTAGTAACTTGTTCCAGCCATTCACGTCTCCACACTGGTTTGTTCATATCCTTGTAGATAAGATAATCCACTTGCTCATAATCTGAGACTTTACGGGATTTTGCAAGCTCTTCAATCTGGGCAACGTATTTGTTCGTATTGGTGAAATAGAAAATAATAACTGACACATAACGTAGCAATGAATTCAGTACACTTTTCGTATTGGTAATGCCTTTAAAGGTGTAGCAACTCAATTGACGTTTCTTTATCAGTTTCGTCATCTTGTTTTTAAATTCTACGTCATCCTCGTAGCCATCTACAGGAAAAATATCTACATAGATTCCCATATTCGAATCGATGCGAACATCTTCTTCCAACAAGTAGGTATGGTTATCCTGCACTTTCATGAAGGGATAGACATAGTTGAGATTATTTTTATAAGACATGACCTCGTAACGTTCATCAGGGTTAGCGATAAGGTAGTCTTGCAACTTTTCATAATCTTCTCGTAACATGCAGATATCCATGTCATCATCCCAAGGGATAAATCCTTGATGGCGAACAGCACCAATTAGACTTCCATATGCCAAGAAATACTTAACCCCAATTTTCTGACAAACATCATGAATATACTCCATGATTCCAAGTTCCATCTGTTGAATTTCACTGACATCTGTTACTTCTTGATACCGAATTCCTTCATCCTGTTTGCAGACTACAAGTCCATAGCCAATCGCTAGCCAGAAGATGATATTAATAAAGTTGGTTGAATACATAATCTGACTTTCAAATAATTGACCAAGCAAGATACCGAAGAAAAGAATCATGATCAATTTATCAGTATTTTTCTTGGAAACAATCAAATAAGTTAAAAAGCGCTTGATGACATAAGCCAGTACAAGAAGGAAGAATGCTAAGCCTAGAACTCCCGAACTGACAAATATGGTCACAAAAATGTTATGGAAATTCCCACCGATAAGAGAGTTTTGAATCTCAAATTTACTGAAATATTCTGTGTAGTAATCTGGAACATTTCGTACACCATAACCAAAAATTGGTTTCGTACTTCCCATCTTGATGGCATTTTTCCAGATATAGGTTCTACCACTTGGTGTTGTTTCAATCAGATGGAGCTCACCGTTCTTCTTAGTGACAGACGAATCTGTTTCAGCATAGGATTGTCCATTGTTTAAATCTAAGACAGTCGCAGTTTCAGATGAGATATAGATTGAAATTACATAGCTTAATCCAATATTAGTTGCAGTAATCAGCAAACCAGCAACTATAAAAGTGAGGAATCGTTTAACGATACTTCCTCTTGTAGCAAAGAAACTATAGAGTCCAATCATGAGAAGTAAAGAAAGTAAGGCTCCTCGACTTTGCATCGTTGCGAAGTAAACTAATTGAATCACGTTGTTCAGTTTAAGATAAACAGAGTATTTACTTCCTTTATGGATCAAATACATAGCCAAAATAATGCTAATGTATGAAAATATCGCACTAGCATTTGGATTGACAATCCCCCACAGACGTCCATTCATAACACCATAGTAATAAGATTGTTCGCCAATCTTAAATAGGATAAGGACTCTACTAATCAATAAACCAAACGCAAAAATTGCTGAAGAAAAAGATACAATTTGAACCGTATAGGCAATCCAGTCAACTAATTTTTTAAGTTGCCCTGATTGTAACATGGTAAATAATAAAACATAGGTTACCATGAAGAGAATTTCAATCACATTTCCAATCAAATGTCCCGAGCGATTGAAAATAGCAGATAGCAGATGGCTTCCAGCTAAGAGTCCAAATAAGGATAGAAATTTGCGATCTGCTGTGATTTCTTTCCACTTAAACAATAAGGTATAGCAAATATAAAGCACTACAATCGCTGACAATCCCTTATAGAGGGGGTTTGCTATCTTATAAACCAGTGAACTCATACTTAAAATCGAAATGAAAACAAATAGATACGCAATCCATAGTTTTGATTTTTCAAAGTATTCATCCATTTTTGAAAAATTCATTTTCAACTCCTTCTCATGATATTAGTTTTTTAATCCAACAATTTTCTTATATAGCCATGGAGAAATGACAAGTGAAAGGATCGCTACCTTGCGAAAAGTAGTGAAATAAGCATCCTTCCATATTTCGCGTCGGTGTTGAACAATCCAAGTCCTCAGCTCGGCTTTCTCCTTTTGATACTCTTCACGTGAAGTGAAGATAATTTTATCGTAAACTGTGATGTACGACCAACATTCTCTATTTATTAATTCGTATTTTAAATTAGGGAAGGCTTGTGAAACTTGAGCGATTATGTGCTGATAAACTTCTATTGTGTCAAACACATGCTGATTAACAGATGTTGTTGCACTTCCCTCACGATGATCATAATAATAAACAGGTTTGTCAATGAATACGCAACTGCATCTTGTCTTTAGTAGCAATTCAGTTAAAAACAAAGCATCTTCAGCTAGATGATAATTTGTATTAAACTTTTTATCCGCAAGAAGATCTCTCTTAAACAGTTTTGCGACTGGAAAAAATGACGTTCTGGTTGTCATCAATAGTTCCTTCATGGTTTCTTCTGTTGACCAGAGTTCTGTTTTTCCTGAATGTGAAGGTAGGTCTGTTACAATGCCGTTTTTGATATGGTGCAGAGGAGCAATAACAAAGCCTACATTCACCCCTTCAACCGCACTTGCTAAAGTAGCTAGGTAATCCTGGGTAACGAAATCATCGCTATCAATAAAGGTAACCCAAGAACCCGTCGCTAGCTGAATTCCCATATTTCTAGCATTTGAAACACCAGCATTTTCGATATGATAAACCTTGATATTCTCATACTGAGATGCCAAGTGATCACAGATCTGTCCACTGGAATCAGTAGAACCATCGTTGATTAGGATTAACTCAAAATGGGCATAAGTCTGTTGAAGAATTGACTCCACACATCGCTCCAGATAGGCTTCTACATTGTAGACCGGAACGATAACGCTTATTTTTTCTCCCATCATGCTCCATATTCTCCCTTGTACTCTGTGTAGCTCTTGTTCATGTCTGCTATAATGGCGTCATGATGTGGTACTTGCTTGTCCGCTGGCGGCGGTGTCATATAATCCCCAAAAGCAGTGCTGAGATAGGCATCATAGCCAACTGGTATGGGCATCTCTGTTCCTTCAAATGGTAAGAAAAGATTGTCTTCAAAGGATGCAATTGGGTACTTGTTTCGCATGTAGCCGGGACCTGAGCATAATTCCGTGATTCCATCGCTCTCAGCCAGACTATACTTGGTCATTTCTTTTTCAGCTTTTTTCCAAATGCGATAACGTAGAGATTTTGGAGTTAGGCCGAGTAAGATGCGACTTCCCCATTTCATGATGGCACCATGCTTTTCTGGGATAGTTTGCGCACAAAAGAGTGAATAAATCAGGGCCCAACGAACTTGTTTCTTACGCTCAGCTGGATTTTTAGGATAATAATCCAATGGTAAAACATCCAAGGCCAAACCGTGTGGCAGATCCAAATCCTTCTGATAAGGCTTGATACAAGTGGTTTCCTTATCACGAATGGTAATAAAAAGGTTACGGTCTACAAAATCTTTGTTACTCTTTGACAAGAAATAACGCTCATCTGCATAACGAGGCCATAGTTCTGCTAATTTTTCATAGTCCTTACGTGGCATGAAAAAGTCTAGATCATCATCCCAAGGAATGAAACCTTTATTACGAAGGGCACCAATGGCTCCTCCACCACAGAGATAGCACAACAAATCATGTTCTTTACAAAATGCGACGAAATATTCAGCCATTTCCAGACTACGAGCCTGAATCGCTTTCAAATCACTCATGTCTCTCCTCTTCTGTACAATAACGAGTTATATCGTTTTATTATACCATAAAAAAGCCCTAAAAATCCATCAGATACTAAGAAAAATCAAAGCCTAAACCACTTTTTTACTGGTGATTCAAACTTTGATTTTTTTATAGCATTCTATCTCATTCCCATTTGGGCGAGTTTGGTCTGGTATTTATTTTGATCGACCAGAAGACCTTGTCCGCCGTAGATATCATAAGCATCTACCCAGTCACCAAGTTCTGGAACGGTAAGTCTTTCAATTCCATTTTGAGCACCTTCTAGGACAGATAAGCCATTGGTCAACAAAAAGCTATACGGTAGATTTGTTGAAGTCATGCCAAAGACTTTTCCAAGTGCCTCTGATCCCGTAAAGAGCTTGGTTGGATCTTTAATCTGCTCAAGAACAGCTGACATGACTTGTTGCTGACGTTTGGTACGGCCATAGTCTCCCTCATCATCATCACGGAAGCGAGCATAGTTCAGCAAGGTGGATCCATTCATCTGCTGTTTTCCAACTTTGATAGTTTGAGTTGGCGACTCTGTCTCTGTTGCATGAAGGTCGTCTCCAACTGTGGCTTCTGTCAAAGGTTGACCATTCAATGTTGAAAATTGAGCATCAATGGTGACTCCGTCAGGGAAGAGGGTATCTATAGCTGTTGCAAAAGCCTGGAAGTCGACTAGGGCATAGTACTTAATATCCAAATCAAAGTTGTCTTTTAGAACCTTGCGGACCATTTCTGCCCCTTTTTGCCCTTCTTGTTCCCCAAGTTCATAAGCAACATTTAGTTTGTTATCCGTCTGTTTCTGACCATTTACAATCTTACTGTACCCGTCGATATAAACTAAGTTGTCACGCATAAAGCTGACTAGTTTGATCTTCTTATCCGATCCACTGACATTCAGCACCATGATCGTATCGGTACGGGTTTCTGCACTATTTTGACCGATACGGCCATCTGTCCCCATGACTAGGATATTCACACCGTCTTTGGTATCCTGACCGTTAAAGACCTCTACTTGAGCTGCCTTGGCGTCAGCTGGTTTATTTGTTGGATTGGCCGCTGACTGGAACCCTCGAAGAAACATAAAAATCATCCCTGCAGCCACACAAGTAATCAACAGCAAGAACCAAATCAGTATTCGTTTGAAGCGAATTCTTCTCTTTTTCTTTTTGACTTTAGGTTGAGGAGCTACCTTTTCACGTTTCTTAGACCGGCTTCTACTACCATAAGTCGGAAGATCAATATCTCTACCCCAAGTTTCTTCTTTTTCTTCTTGTTGGAAATGGTGAACTTCAGACTTGGGACCTGCCATTTTCTGTTGCAGATAATCAAATTCCCTCCGTTCACGGTCATTGAGGTAATGAATATTTTTGAAGAGATAGTCATAACGTAACTGCTCGTGATGACTTAAAGGATTTTCTTTGCTCATTGACTCTCCTTTTCTATATCAGTTATGGTAAAAATTGGGTAGGTTCCCAGTATCTTGTGCTGGATTCCAATAGCTTCTAGTTCTTGTCTGGCAAAATGAACCAGTTCTTTGTCACTATAGTCCACATCAATAATGAAAAAGTATTCTCCCAAGGCTGTTTTAAGGGGGCGACTTTCAATCTTTGTTAAGTCAATCCCTCTCCAAGCAAAAGTCGAAAGTGCCTTGTAAAGAGCACCAGGTAGGTTGTCTGGTAAGGTCAAGGCCAAACTCATTTTTTCAGCTTGTGAGTTCAAAGGAATCTTCGGTATCTCTGCCCCTAATACCCAAAAACGTGTGAAATTGGCTTCCATCTCCTGAATATCCTCGGCAATCAATTCCAAGCCATATTCTTCTGCTGAACTTTTAGGAGCAATAGCTGCATAAGGCTGATCTGGATGTTCCGAAATAAAGCGGGCTGCATAGGCTGTACTAGCAGTCACCTCTATTTTAGCCTCTGGATAGTGCACATCGATGAATTTCTTTCCTTGAGCCAGAGCCTGAGGATGAGAAAAGATTTTCTCAATTTTTGACTGACCGGGAACTGCCATCAGCTGCTGGTGAATGGGTTGAACGATTTCTGCAACTGCTTGGATGCGAGCCTGGTGAAAAAGGTAATCCAAACTTTCATGGACACTACCTTCAATGGAGTTTTCAACTGGTACCACAGAATAGTCCACAAAACCCTGTTCATAGGCCTTGATGACATCTGTGATATTGGCAAAAGCCTGCAATTCCTCTTTGGGAAATGCTGTCAGCACAACATGATGCGAAAAAGATCCCTTGGGACCTAGATAGGCAATTTTCATCTCAGTTCCTCTATAATTTCCTCTGGGCTTAACTTGGTCACATCCAGAACTTGACTGGCTACTTCCTCATACCAGGCCTGTCTTTCATGGAAAATAGCTGCTAGTTCTTCCTTACCATTATTTAGAAACAGCGGGCGCTGATTGTCCTTATCAGCTACGATACGTTGGTAGAGGGTTTCAAAATCTGCTTTTAGGTAGATGTTATCAAGATTGGTTCTGAGCAAGTCACGATTTCTCTGAGAAATGACAACTCCTCCGCCAGTTGACACAACTCGGTCCGTTTTTAGTAAGTCAGCTAGGACTTCTGACTCTACTTGGCGAAAGGCTACTTCTCCTTTTTCAGCGAAGAAATTCGCAATGGACATGCCCAAACGTTCCTCGATTAAGGCATCCATATCGATGTAGTCAGGGTCCAATCCTCTAGCGATTGTCGACTTGCCTGCCCCCATAAATCCGAGTAATACCTTAGCCATGAATCAAGCTCTCCAAATCATCAAAGAAGCTAGGATAGCTGGTATTGATGGCTTCAGCACGGTCAAGTTCCACTTCTCCATCAGCAACCAAGAGGGCTGCGATAGCTGTCATCATGCCGATACGGTGGTCACCAAAAGTATTGACTCTAGCACCGTGAAGGGCTGATTTCCCTTTGATAATCATTCCATCTGCTGTAGGAGTAATATCTGCTCCCATGCTATTTAGGGCGTCTGCCACCACCTGGATGCGATCTGTTTCCTTGACCTTGAGTTCCTCAGCATCCTTGATAACTGTTACACCTTGGGCTTGAGTCGCTAGAAGGGCAATAATAGGCAATTCATCAATCAAACGTGGAATCAAGGCACCACCAATCTCTGTTCCTTTCAAGTCTGAAGACTCAACAGTTAAGGTTGCAGATTTAGCGACTGGATCGATTCCAGTTATTTCCAATTTTCCACCCATGGCGCGAATGACATCAATAATACCAGTACGCGTCTCATTGATGCCTACATTCTGCAGCACCACACGAGAGTTTGGAACAATCAAACCTGCGACCAACCAAAAGGCTGCACTGGAAATATCTCCTGGAACAACTACCTTTTGTCCGAT
Organism: bacterium; assembly: GCA_905221415.1. Taxonomy (GTDB): domain Bacteria; phylum Bacillota; class Bacilli; order Lactobacillales; family Streptococcaceae; genus Streptococcus. Next base: position 156,019 of record CAJNDC010000003.1, on the reverse strand, counting down.
CAGTTTTTGTGGTCCTTGAACTATGATTTTCTTGCCATCCACACTTAAATGGCCACCAAATTGTTGCAACATATCTTCGGTGTGGTTACGAGTACATTCTTTCTCGATAATAACGGACTCCCCCTGAGCCTGCAAGGCTGCAAATATCAAGGCAGACTTGACTTGCGCAGAGGCGATTGGCAACTCATAGTGAATCGGTTTTAAATTTTTCGTCCCTTTTAGGCGAAGAGGGGGGAGGTCTCGCTCTGTTTGCCCCGAAATGCTAACGCCCATTTTTTTCAATGGAATCGTCACACGGTCCATAGGACGTTTAGAAAGACTATCATCTCCAAACATCTCTACTTCAAAATCTGCACCAGCAAGGACACCTGAAATCAGGCGAATCGAGGTGCCAGAATTACCCACATCCAAGGCGTTTTGCGGAGCTTTTAAGCCATCCATGCCAACACCTTGAATGGTAATAACCCCATCTTTGTCCTCAATTTCAACACCAAGGTCACGAAAAACCTGCATGGTTGAAAGCACATCCTCTCCACGCAAAATATCATAAACCTTAGTCTCTCCCTCAGCCAAACTTCCAAAAATAATCGAACGATGGCTAATAGACTTGTCACCTGGAACCCGGATACTGCCATGTAAGTGGCGAATGTTTGTTTTTAGTTTCATAGTTGACCTCATACTTGCAATACTTTTTCTTATTTTATCACAAAAAAGCCAGAAATTCCTGAAATTTCTGGCTTTTATACAGATAAAATACTATTTCAATAATTCTGAAACAGGTTCAAAGACAATTTTTTCAATGTCTGAAAGGTAAATGGACAATTGTTGCTGTTTGGCAAAGAAATCTGACAAAAGAGCGTTCTCTTGGATTTGCTTACTGAAAGACTGCATCTTTTCTTGGAAAGAGGCGTCTGGCATTTGTCCCGTTTGCGCCATGACTTGGATTTCTTGTTGGAAAGCGAGGTAGTCTGCAAAAATCTTGCTAGCTTGTTCATCAGCTTGGATGGCATCTTTTGCTGCCTTAACCGCCTTGTATTCTGGTAATTCGCGTAACCCGCGACTGAGTTCATTTGCACTATCGTAAATATTTGACATGATTTTCTCCTTATTTGATGACGACTGTGTAGTCGGTATTTTCTGTGATTAAACGCTCAGCTCGTTCTAAGTCTTGAGCATTTTTAAAGGAAATTTGTAGAATCCCGTGAATATCCTCACGGTTTTCTTCGTTGATGTGAATGTTGACCAAGGAAGTTCCACGTAGCAATTCCAAAATCCGCAAGATAACATCTTCCTCGTCGGGAACATCAACATAGAGGTCATAAGAACTGTCCACGCCTCCACGTTTATGGATTTCCATAGCCTGACGTTGCGCACGCGCTTGGTTGAAAAAATTCCAGATTTGCTCTTCATCTCCCTTGCTGATGGCTTGTCCAACCTCATCTAGGCGCTCCTTAAAATCTGCAATTCGATCTAGAATAGTCTCACGATTGGACAAGAGAATAGAAGTCCACATACCTGGCTCACTCTCCGCAATGCGAGTCATATCTCGAAAACCACCCGCCGCAAAGCGCCTTGCCATCTCATGTTCTTGAGCATAAACTGCCGTCTGCTCCATAAGACTGGAAGCCAGAATATGAGGAAAATGGCTAATCTGAGAAGTGACCCGATCATGCTCCTTGGCATCAATCTCGATAAAACGAGCATGAAGGCCAGAAAGCAGATCTTTCATTTCCTCAAGTGTGTCAGGACTTGTCAGGCTCGAAGGTGTGAAGATATAATAGGCATTTTCAAAGAGATTAACATCCGTAGAAGCTGCCCCTGTCTTGTGGCTACCAGCCATGGGATGAGCCCCGATAAAGCGAACAGGCTTGCCAGCTAAATACTGCTCCGTTGCTTCCACAATGGCTGACTTGGTTGAGCCGGCATCCGAGATAATGACACCTTCTTTCAAGTCTAAATCTGCCAGCTCCTTAATAAAAGCAATGGTCTGTTTGATTGGCAAGGTCAGGATGATGACATCTGCTAGGGGAGCGAAACTGGCAAAATCATCCGTCGCACGGTCAATCATCCCCCGCTCCAAGGCAATGTCTCTCGAAGCCTGACTGCGATTATAACCTAGAATTTCATAATCAGGATGATCACGCTTGATACCGAGCGCCATCGAAGCACCAATCAAACCTAGACCTGCGATATAGATGGTTTTTGCCATAAGGACTCCTTAATAGTTCTTTGTATAGTCTCGGTGCTTGGCAACTGCCTCTTTTAATTCTTCAAGATTATCTGATGAGAATTTTTCAAGAATTTCCTGCGCCAAAACGGTGGCAACAACGGCTTCCATGACCACACCTGCAGCTGGAAGGGCGGTCGGATCACTTCTCTCCACGGTTGCCTTGTAAGGTTCGTGGGTTTCGATATCCACACTCATAAGTGGTTTGTAAAGAGTGGGAATTGGTTTCATAACTCCACGAACAACAATTGGTTGCCCATTGGTCATACCACCTTCAAAACCACCCAGATTATTGGTACGACGAGTATAGCCGTCTTCTTTAGACCAGAGAATTTCATCCATAACCTGGCTGCCTTTTCGGTAACCAGCTTTAAATCCAAGACCAAATTCCACCCCTTTAAAGGCATTGATAGAGACAACTGCCTGAGCCAATCGCGCATCCAATTTTCTGTCCCATTGAACATAGGATCCAAGGCCAACTGGAACGCCTCCGACGACTGTCTCCACAACCCCACCGATGGTATCACCGTCACGTTTGATTTGGTCAATATAGTCCTTGATTTCTTGTTCTCGTTCTTGGTTGACAATAGAAACTTCAGACTGGGCAGCTCTTTGCTTAATCTCAGAAACTGTTAGATTTTCAGGAACATCGATTTCCTTACCACCAAAGACCACAACGTGATTGGCAATCTCCATATCTAGCTCAGCTAAAAGACGTTTGGCTACTGCTCCAACTGCCACCCGCATAGTTGTTTCACGAGCTGATGAACGTTCCAAGGAATTTCGCAAATCATCAAAACGGTACTTAATGCCCCCAACCAAGTCGGCATGACCTGGCCGAGGATGGGTGATTTTCCGCTTGCTTTTAAGGCGGTCTTCAATGTCCTCCGCAGACATGATATCCAACCATTTTTGGTGGTCCTTATTGATGACATCCATGGTAATCGGTGCCCCTGTCGTCTTCCCGTGACGAACGCCCGAAGTAAAGACAACCTGGTCACTCTCAATCTTCATACGGCCACCACGACCGTAGCCACCCTGACGGCGTTTAAGGTCTCCATTAATATCCTCAGCTGTCAAAGGAAGTCCAGCTGGAATTCCTTCAATGATAGCCGTCAGACGGGGTCCGTGTGATTCTCCTGCAGTTAAATATCTCATACGTTCTCCTTATTTTACCAAGTAGTCTTTCATCTCTTCCAGAGAAACTGGGTGAATGGTCGCTGAACCAAGCTCTGGCACCAAGACCAATTTCAAGGTGTTGCCACGTGCTTTCTTGTCATGAGTAAGTGCCTGATAGAGCTTGTCAACATCCCAGTTTTCATAGTCAACTGGCAAGCCAAATTTCTGGCACATCTCTCTAATGGACTGAGTTATGCCAGCTGGCATAAGACCTTTTCCCTCAGCAACCTTGGAAATCTGTACCATACCCATGGCCACAGCTTCACCATGCATGACTTTGCCATAACCGGCCGTTGCTTCAATGGCATGACCAATAGTGTGGCCAAAATTGAGGTAAAGGCGAACACCATTATCTAACTCATCCTCAACCACCATCTTGCGCTTCACCTGACAAGAATGTTCAATCAAAGTCTCTGCATGCTCCAAAATGCTCTTTACAGAACCATCCAGCTCCATCAAGAGAGCCCACAGTTCTGGGTCCTCAATCAAGCCGTACTTGATAACCTCACCCATCCCTTCAATCAGCTCTCTTTTCCCAAGTGTTTCAAGGACAAGCGAGTCAATCAGAACCCCATCTGGTTGGGCAAAAGTTCCCACCATATTCTTAGCAAATGGAGTGTTAACACCCGTCTTTCCACCGATAGAAGAATCAACCTGGGCTGTCAAACTAGTCGGAATCTGAACAAAGTGAATGCCCCGCATATAGGTAGAGGCTACGAAACCAGCTAGGTCCCCAACAACACCACCACCAAGAGCCACGATTCCATCGCTACGAGTCAGACCTTGCTTGACTAGAAATTCATAGACCTTTTGAACAGTGGTTAAATTTTTTCGTTCTTCGCCTTCTAAAAAGTCAAAAACAGCTACCTGAAAACCAGCATCTTCTAGGCTGAGTTTAACCTTCTCTGCATAGAGAGAAGCTACATGGTTGTCGGTTACGATAACCACTTTTTGTGGTTGCCAGAGTTCTCGCAACCATTGACCAGCCTGAGCCAGACAACCTTTTTCAATCTGAATATCATAAGGATGATGCGGAATATCGATTCTGATTTTCATAGTAGGATCTCCTTTTCACTATTTATATTTTTCTGTTAAGGACTGCCAAATCTCATCTGTCGGCATTTCTTTACCTGTCCACAGTTGAAAAGCTTCAGCAGCTTGATAGAGCAACATCCCCAGGCCATTGACGGCTGGATTGCCCTGACTTCTAGCCCAATTCAAAAAGGGCGTCTCAAAGGGTTGGTAAATGATATCTGCGACCAAGAGAGCTTTTGGTAAGACTATGCTTTCAGGAACTGGGGATGATTTGCCATCCATTCCCACACTAGTCGCATTGACGAGCAGGTCCGACTCGGCAATCCTTGATTGCAGTTCAGAAACATCTTCTAAAGCATACAAGTCCACTTTAAAGCCTGTTTGCTCCTGCAACTTGTCTAGGTAAGGTCTTGTTTTTTCCATGGAAGCTGAACGCACAAAGACTGAAATCTGACTGACGCTATCCAAAATAGCCTGAGCCAAGATTGATTTAGCCGCACCACCTGCGCCCAGAATGGTCATTTTCTTATCCGAGATTGTAAAAGAGGGCAAGCTCTTAAAAAATCCCTTGCCATCTGTATTATATCCAATTAACGTTCCGTCTTGATTAACAACTGTATTGACCGCACCAATCAAACGACCCTCATCACTCAACTCATCCAGATAAGGAATCACTTGCTCCTTGTAAGGCATAGACAGGTTGATCCCAAACATCTGGTAACGGCGAATATTGGCTACTGTTTCTGCCAAGTCACCCGCTTCAATCTCCCAAGCCACATAGACACCATTGGTAGCTGTCGCCTCAAAGGCCCTATTGTGGATAAAGGGTGAAATAGAGTGTTTGATGGGATTGGCAACAACTGCAGCTAAACGTGTATAGCCATCAAGCTTCATCCAAAATCTCCCTGATTTTCTTCATGTTTGATAGAGAAATCTGACCTGGGGCACTCGCTTCATCTAGACTAGCAAATGACCAACTTGACCCCGTCACATCTGAAGTAATGCGTGATACCTTGCCCATTTTCCCCATGGAAATGGTCACATACTCTTGCTCAGGATTGAGTGTCTTAAATCCTCGTGTGTAGTTCATCAGGTCTAAAACATCCTGCTCCGTATAGGCCATAACTGATACCTTGACCACTTTTGGAGAGAGACTGGTCAGCTCAGACAAAATCTCCATCATGTTTTCAGGTGTCTCCTGGAAATTATGGTAACTCAAAACGAGATTTGGAAAATCCAACATTTCCTCAAAAACGTCCTTGTAGCTGAAATACTCAAAATCAATATAGTCTGGTTGATAGAGTTGCGCCACTTCCTTGATAATTTGAACATACTCTTCTGAGGAAAGTTCAATTTCTCCTCCCTCAGCGCGAGTCCGAAGGGTAAAGACCAGTTCGCGTCCTGCAAATTTTTCAAAGATAGCAGGTGCTACCTGTAAAATAGCGTCCTTTGTAAGAAAGTCCGCACGCCACTCAATGATATCGGCATCTTCATACCTAGTGGCATCCAGTTCTTGCGCTTCTTCTAAACTTCTTGGCATTACTGAGACGACTAATTTCATTTACTAACCTTCATACTAATCACCTTGAGGTAATTACTGCTTTCATCTTTTTTATTATAGGCAAAGTCTGCTGGAAGTCCGTATTGGTTCAAGACCTGATACCTTCTTCCTGCAAAACCTTTATCAATTTGTTCTGTAAATTTCTGGCGGGAAACATTGGCAGCATTGGTACTGGCAATGATAATGCCTCCCGGATTTAAAATCTCTAGACTCTGGGAAATCAACTTGTGATAGTCCTTAGCTACAGAAAATGTCTGTTTTTTATTGCGGGCAAAGCTCGGCGGATCAAGAACAATCACATCATAGGTCAAGCCTTTTCTCTTGGCATACTTGAAGTACTCAAAGACATCCATAACGATAAAACGGTGATTGTCCGTGCTGATTCCATTTGCCTGAAAATGAGCTTCTGACAGCTCTCTAGATCGTTTGGCCAAGTCGACTGAAGTCGTCTCACTCGCACCTCCCATAGCTGCAGCAACTGAAAAGGCAGCCGTATAGGAAAACATATTGAGTAAGGATTTGCCCATGGCTAGACCGTCAACCAGACTCCCACGAACCTCATGCTGGTCCAGGAAAATCCCTGTCATCAAGCCATCATTCATAAAGACCTGATAGAGCACACCATTCTCAAGAACAGTAAAATCATCTGGCGCTTCCTCACCATAAACATAGGCAGACTCGTAGTCTAGACCTTTAAAACGAATCTTCTCATAAGCCCCCAAGACCTCAGGAAAAACTTCCTTAAAAGCCTTTACGATTAGCTCACGAATCTGGTAAACAAAGGAGTTGTACCAAGAAAAGACAGCATAATCTCCATAGAGATCAACAGTCAGACCACCAAAACCATCCCCCTCTTGGTTAAAAAGGCGAAAGGCAGTAGTCAAGTCATCCTGATAATAAGGCTTTCTAGCTTCCTTGGCCTTACGAAACAGAATTTCAAAAAAGGCTTGATTGAAACGAACCTTTTCCTTGCTGATGAACCAGCCGATTCCCTTGTTCTGCTGAGAAAGATAGGCACTCCCTAAAAACTTCCCGTCTTGACTAAGAACTTCTACTGCCTGATCCGTTAGACCAATATCTCTTAAATCACTTGCTTCCAAAAGAACTAGACCCTTAGCTAGCTTTTTTTCAACACGTCTGCTGACCCTAATTCTATTCATAGCTACTATTATAGCAAATTTTATGACAATTCTCAAAAAAGAAACCGCTTATCCATTTTTACTTTAGTTTACTAAGTGCCATTTTTGTTAAAATAAGTTTACTCAATTTATTTTTTCCCCTAAACATTCTTTTTCTAGCAATGAGAAGGAAATAGTGTCTTTAAAAATAGACAATTTCAGAAATGAGTATAGAATATTGCGCAAACGTTTGCCTAATGTTAAACTTTATGGTAGAATATAACTCATCATTGATAAGCAAGAGGAAAAACAATGCAAAATCAGACACTTATGCAATACTTTGAGTGGTATCTGCCCTACGACGGCCAACACTGGACGCGACTGACAAATGATGCAGAGCACCTAGCCCATCTGGGAATTAGCCACGTCTGGATGCCACCAGCCTTCAAGGCTACAAATGAAAAAGATGTCGGCTATGGTGTTTATGATCTTTTTGACCTAGGTGAATTTCACCAAAAAGGGACTGTCTGCACCAAGTATGGATTTAAAGAAGACTATCTTCAAGCCATTCAAGCCTTAAAGGCTCAGGGAATTCGACCTATGGCCGATGTGGTACTCAATCACAAGGCTGCAGCCGATCACATGGAATCCTTTCAGGTTATTGAAGTGGACCCTGAGGACCGTACCGTTCAACTAAGCGAACCCTTCACTATCAATGGCTGGACTCACTTTACTTTCGATGGTCGCCAAGACACCTACAATGACTTCCACTGGCACTGGTACCACTTCACAGGTACAGACTATGATGCCAAGCGCCGTAAGTCTGGCATTTACTTGATCCAGGGGGACAACAAAGGCTGGGCAAACGAGGAATTGGTCGATAACGAAAACGGTAACTACGACTACCTCATGTATGCTGATCTAGACTTTAAGCATCCCGAAGTCATCCAAAATATCTATGACTGGGCTGACTGGTTCATGGAAACGACTGGTGTAGCTGGTTTCCGCTTGGATGCCGTTAAACACATTGACTCTTTCTTCATGCGCAATTTTATCCGTGATATGAAGGAAAAATACGGTCAAGATTTCTATGTTTTCGGAGAATTTTGGAACCCTGACAAGGAAGCTAACCTAGACTATCTCGAGAAAATAGAAGAACGTTTTGACCTTGTCGATGTTCGCCTCCACCAGAATCTCTTTGAAGCCAGTCAAGCTGGAGCAAGCTACGACCTTCGTAACATTTTCACAGATAGCTTGGTTGAACTCAAGCATGACAAGGCTGTAACCTTTGTTGACAACCATGATACTCAACGAGGACAAGCACTTGAGTCTACTGTTGAAGAATGGTTCAAGCCAGCAGCCTATGCCCTTATTCTATTACGCCAAGATGGGCTTCCATGTGTCTTTTACGGAGACTATTACGGTATTTCAGGGCAGTTTGCTCAACAAGATTTCAGAGAAGTTCTTGATCGTCTCCTAGCCATCCGAAAAGACAGGGCCTATGGAGAGCAAACAGACTACTTTGACGATGCCAACTGTATCGGATGGGTCCGTTCAGGCGCTGAAAACCAATCCCCAATCGCTGTCCTTATCTCAAATGACCAAGAAAACAGCAAGTCTATGTTTGTTGGTCAAGAATGGGCTAACCAAACCTTTGTTGACCTCCTTGAAAATCATCCAGCACAAGTTACAATCAATGCTGAAGGTTATGGAGAATTTCCAGTAGCAGCGGGGTCAGTCAGTGTCTGGACAGCAAAATAAACCTATCAGTTACAAGTCAAATCCAGTCGGATTTGGCTTTTTTGTATTCACAAAAAGACCCACCCAAATGGATAGATCTTTATACTCAATGAAAATCAAAGAGCAAACTAGGAAGCTAGCCGCAGGCTGTACTTGAGTACGGCAAGGTGAAGCTGACGTGGTTTGAATTTGATTTTCGAAGAGTATTACTTGATTACAATTTACCTACTACTGCATCCAAGAGTTCTTGGATCTTGGCTTGGTCGCTTCCTCCTGCCATGGCCATGTCTGGTTTACCACCACCACGTCCATCAACGATTGGAGCCAATTCTTTAACCAAGTTACCAGCGTGGATGTCTTTGGTCTTGCTTGCAACAAGGATGTTAACCTTGTCTCCAATAGCAGCAACTAGAACAAGCAAGTCAGAGTAGTCTTTTTGTTTCCAGTTATCCGCAAAGGTACGAAGGGCACCTGCATCTGATACAGAAACTTGGCTTGCAATGTAACGGTAACCGTTGACTTCCTTCACATCCTTGAAGACATCACCTGCAGCTGCAGCTGCAGCTTTTTCTTTCAATTCAGCATTTTCTTTTTGAAGTTGACGGAGTTGCTCTTGAAGTCCTTCCACCTTGTGAGGTACTTCCTTGAGTTGAGGTGCTTTCAAGGTTGCTGCGACGGCTTTCAAAGCATCTTCTTGTTCGCGGTAGGCTTCAAAGGCTTCCTTACCAGTCACTGCCAAGATACGGCGGGTACCTGAACCGATCCCTTCTTCTTTGACAATCTTGAAGAGGCCAATTTCAGAAGTGTTACCTACGTGGGTACCACCACAAAGTTCCACTGAGTAGTCACCAATCGTAACAACACGAACTTCCTTACCATACTTCTCACCAAAGAGGGCCATAGCTCCCATTTCTTTAGCAGTGTCAATATCTGTCTCAACAGTTTCTACTGCAATTGCTTCCCAAATTTTCTCATTGACCTGTTGTTCAATGGCGCGCAATTCTTCAGGAGTTACTGCTTGGAAGTGTGTGAAGTCAAAGCGAAGGAATTCGACTTCGTTAAGGGATCCTGCTTGTGTTGCATGGTTTCCAATGATATTGTGAAGGGCTGCATGGAGCAAGTGAGTTGCTGTATGGTTTTTCATGACACGGTGACGACGATTGGTATCGATGGCCAAGGTGTATTCTTGGTTCAAAGCAAGCGGTGCAAGAACTTCAACCGTATGAAGAGCTTGTCCGTTTGGCGCTTTTTGAACATCTGTCACTGTAGCTACAAGGTTTCCTGCAGCATCCAAGATTTGACCATGGTCAGCTACCTGTCCACCCATTTCAGCGTAGAATGGAGTCTCTGCAAAGATCAGAGAGGCAGTTCCTTCTGAAACAGCTTCAACTTCAGCATTGTCAGCTACAATAGCCACCAACTTAGAAGGCAATTGACTAGCATTGTAGTTGAAGACACTTTCCACTGTAATATTTTGAAGGGTTTCATTTTGCATTCCCATTGAGCCGCCTTTGACAGCTGACGCACGCGCACGTTCTTGCTGCTCTTTCATGGCTGCTTCAAAACCTTCACGGTCTACAGTCATACCAGCTTCTTCAGCGATTTCTTCTGTCAATTCAACTGGGAATCCATATGTGTCGTAGAGTTTGAAGACATCTGAACCAGCGATAACGCTTTGACCTTTCGCTTTCAAATCAGCTACAATGGTTTCTGCAAAGTGTTGACCTGAGTGAAGGGTACGAGCAAATGACTCTTCCTCGCTCTTGATGATTTTTTCGATAAAGTCACGTTTTTCAAGCACTTCTGGGTAGTAGCTTTCCATGATTTTTCCAACAGTTGGAACTAATTTGTAAAGGAAAGGCTCGTTGATACCCAATTTTTGACCGTGCATAGAAGCACGACGGAGGAGACGGCGAAGGACATAACCACGGCCTTCATTTCCAGGAAGAGCGCCATCACCGATGGCAAATGAAAGGGAACGAATATGGTCCGCAATAACCTTGAAGCTCATGTTGTCGCCATCTTGGTCATAGACCTTACCAGACAATTTCTCAACTTCACGGATAATCGGCATGAAGAGGTCAGTTTCAAAGTTTGTCTTAGCCCCTTGGATAACCGCCACCAAACGCTCTAAACCAGCACCCGTATCGATGTTCTTGTGTGGCAATTCCTTGTATTCGCTACGAGGAACAGCAGGATCCGCGTTAAATTGTGACAAAACGATGTTCCAGATTTCAATGTAACGATCGTTTTCGATGTCTTCTGCAAGCAGACGAATGCCGATATTTTCTGGGTCAAAAGCTTCTCCACGGTCGAAGAAAATCTCTGTATCTGGTCCAGAAGGTCCAGCACCGATTTCCCAGAAGTTGTCCTCGATTGGGATCAAGTGACTTGGATCTACACCAACAGCAATCCAACGATTGTATGAATCTTTGTCATCAGGGTAATAGGTCATGTAGAGTTTTTCAGCTGGAAAATCAAACCATTCTGAGCTTGTCAAGAGTTCATAAGCCCAGGTGATAGCTTCATCACGGAAGTAATCCCCAATAGAGAAGTTCCCCAACATTTCAAACATTGTATGGTGGCGAGCCGTTTTTCCGACATTTTCGATGTCGTTGGTACGGATAGCTTTTTGCGCATTGGTGATACGTGGATTTTCAGGTTTGATAGTCCCGTCAAAATATTTCTTAAGGGTTGCTACCCCAGAGTTGATCCACAAAAGAGTTGGGTCGTTTACAGGAACCAAGCTGACTGATGGTTCTACAGAGTGGCCTTTGCTTGCCCAGAAATCTAGCCACATTTGGCGAACTTGAGCACTAGATAGTTGTTTCATAATATCTCCTTATTTACTTGTTTAATTTGATTGGCTTTCCAGCATCTCCACATAGTCAATCGCGACACAGAGGGAAATGACCAGGTCTGCATAAGAGTTTTCATAGACGGTTACGGTGTAAGTCGAGGTTAAATGGAAAATCTCTTTCCGAATCTCGGCAATCACTTGGTCACTATCATCCAGCAATTTGAAATTCAAATCCCAGATATTGCCCTCGATGCGAAGTCCTAGATGATCAAACTCATACTTATCTCGAAAGAAGGTCAACTTCTTACGAATAACGAAATTGGAACCGTTTCGTAACTGGATATTAAAGTGAGGAAGCAAGGTGAAAAATTCTTTACTAATCTCACTGACTTGCTCACCATAGGCGTCATAGATGGTAAAGGTCTTAGGAATTTGGAAGAAAGATCCCTCCACCTGATAGTTTACCACTCCTCTATCATCCTTGATATCGAAGCGTTCGCCTCCAAGACGAAACTTTTGTTTCACGAGAAATGTCTTCATAAACACCTCCAAAAATCAAAAGACAAGCTCACATCACGAAGGGCGAAAAACCGCGGTACCACCTTCATTCAATGAACTTGTCATTCTCATAATCTTATGCAATTGTCTGATTGAGTAGCATGATTTCCTACCTTAGATGGCTCGCAGCACCGCCAATTCTCTGGACTAAGATGGAGAGAAAACCAATTCTCAACTTTCTTATTATATCGTTTTTTGGGTTCTGCGTCAACTGGGAAAGCTGACAAGAAAGCATATCTTCTACTTCCGGTACATTTTAAACTGTAGGAAGAGGTCGCTATATTTGCCTGTCCATTTATGGTCAAACTTCTCATAAACTTCTAGGTTTTTCATGGTATCAGCGTCTGGATAGAAGGACTTGTCTTCTTTGGTCTCCTCTGGGAGCAATTCCTTGGCTGTGTTATTTGGTGTTGCATAGCCGACATATTCCGCATTTTTAAGAGCATTTTCGGGTTTTAGCATAAAGTTGATGAAGGCATAGGCTGCATCTTGGTTTTTCACGGTTTTTGGAATGACTATGTTATCAAACCAGAGATTGCTGGCCTCAGTCGGAACGACATACTTGAGATTAGGATTTTTCTCTAACATCTGACTGGCTTCTCCTGAGAAGGTCACACCAATAGCCGCATTGTTCTGAATCATGTAACCCTTCATCTCGTCTGCCACAATGGCCTTGATATTTGGAGTCAATTTGTAGAGCTTATCCACTGTCTCTTCCAGCTGCTGAGGATCCTTGGAGTTGAGACTGTAACCAAGTGAGTTAAGCCCGAGTCCCAGCACCTCACGCGCCCCATCAAAGAGCATGATGGAATCCTTATATTCTGGCTTCCAGAGGTCATCCCAATGCTCGGGCGCCTCATCTATCATGGTTTCATTGTAAACAATTCCCAAGGTCCCCCAGAAGTATGGGATGGAGAATTTATTGCCCGGGTCAAATGACTGGTTGAGGAACTCAGGTCCGATATTTTCGATTCCTTCAATTTTTGAATAATCAAGCGGAACCAAGAGGTCTTCGTCCTTCATCTTGTTGATCATGTACTCACTAGGAATGGCAATATCATAGGTCGTTCCACCCTGCTTGATCTTGGTATACATGGCTTCGTTAGAATCAAAGGTCTCATACTGGACTTGGATTCCTGTTTCTTCTGTAAATTGCTCCAATAGTTCTGGATCGATGTAGTCACCCCAGTTGTAAATAACCAATTTCTGACTGTCTCGGCTATTGATTTTACTGTCTAGATGAGTCGCAATCCCCCACAAGACAAGGATAATCGCTACAATTCCTGCTAAAAATGAATAGAGTTTTTTCATGCTTGCTCCTCCTTCTCACGTGAGATAAAGTAATAGCCAACAACTAGGATAATACTAAAGAGAAAGACAAGTGCAGAGAGTGCATTGATCTCTAACGAAATCCCCTTACGAGCACGAGAGTAAATCTCGACTGAGAGGGTTGAAAAGCCATTTCCTGTGACAAAGAAGGTCACGGCAAAGTCATCTAGCGAATAGGTGAAGGCCATGAAATAACCTGCAATGATAGACGGAGTCAGGTAAGGAAGCATGATTTCTTTAAACATCTGAAATTGACTAGCTCCAAGGTCATAAGCCGCATGAATCATGTCATCATTCATCTCCTTTAGACGAGGTAAGACCATCAAGACCACGATAGGGATGGAAAAGGCCACGTGACTAGATAGAACCGTCAAAAAGCCAAGTGAAAACTTAAGCTGGGTAAAGAGAATCAAGAAGCTGGCACCAATCATAACGTCAGGTGCAACCATGAGGATATTATTGAGTGATAAAAAGGCTTCTTGGTATTTCTTACGAGACTGATAGATATAGATGGCACCGAAAGTCCCAATAATGGTCGCTATCAAGGCTGATAGAAAGGCCAAGAAAAAGGTTTGGGTTAGGATTAACATGAGACGGCCATCACCAAACATGGTCTTAAAATGGCTCAAGCTAAAACCAGTAAAACTGTTCATATCATCGCCAGCATTAAATGCATAGCCAATCAAGTAAAAAATTGGCAAATAAAGGATGATAAAGACAAAGGCTAGGTAAAGATTGGCAAATTTTTTCATCGTTCTCTCCTTTCCTTGGTCACCCACATGGTGATGAACATGGTCAGGATGAGGATCACACCAATGGTAGAACCCATACCGTAGTTGTCATTGGTCAGGAAGTTCTGCTCAATAGCCGTTCCCAGCGTGATAACACGGTTCCCACCAATCAAACGTGTCAGCATGAAGAGACTCAAACTTGGGATAAAGACTGATTGGACCCCACTTCTCACTCCATTCATCGATAGAGGGAAGATGACATGGCGGAAGGTTTCCCACTTGGTCGCACCGAGGTCGTAGCTGGCATTGATGAGATTGTTATCCATATCATCCAAGACATTGAAAATCGGCAAAATCATAAAGGGAAGCTCGATGTAGCTTGCGACAAAGATAAAGGAGAAATCAGTAAAGAGCAATTGCTGCGAACCGATTCCGATAAATTCCAAAAATTGGTTAATAGAGCCATTTTGACCAAAAATCCCGATAAAGGCATAGGCCTTAAGGAGCAGATTGATCCAGGTTGGCAAGATAATCAGCATGAGCCAGAGTTGACGGTGCTTGAGACGGGTCAAAAAGAGGGCTGTTGGATAACTGATGAGTAGCGTTACCATGGTCACAATCCCTGCATAGAGCACTGAGTTGAAGCTCATTTTAAGATAGGTCAAGTTTTGTGACGCAAAGTAGGATTTGTAGTTTTCTAAACTAAACTGCCCTTCAATGTTGAAAAAGGATTGTCCAAAAATCAAGACCAAGGGTGCGAGAACAAAGAGGGCAATCCAAAGCATGTAGGGCACTACAAAGAGTTTAGAGGTTGTTTTCTTCATCTCTTTCCTCCTCGATCGCGTTAATCAGACCTGCTGCTTGCTCTTCGATTTCTACGTACTCCTCGATACGAGCATCGAATTCTTCTTCGGTTTCGTTGAGACGCATGATGTGGATATCTTCTGGTTCAAAGTCCAGACCGATTTCCTCACCCACAATGGCCTTACGAGTCGAGTGGATCATCCATTCATTTCCGAGTTCGTCATAGGCGATGATCTCATAGTGAACCCCACGGAAGAGCTGGGTATCAACCTTGACTTGGAGCTTGCCTTCTTCAGGAAGGGTAATGCGCAAGTCCTCTGGACGAATGACAACCTCAACTGGCTCATTTGGCTTCATCCCCCCATCGACCGCTTCAAAGCGTTTGCCGTTAAACTCAACCAAGTAGTCCTCAATCATAGTACCAGGCAAGATATTTGACTCACCGATAAAGGTGGCAACAAAGTGGTTGATTGGCTCATCGTAGATGTCCACTGGTGTTCCAGACTGAACAATCTCGCCATCGTTCATAACGAAAATCCAGTCACTCATAGCAAGGGCTTCTTCCTGATCGTGAGTGACAAAGACAAAGGTAATTCCCAATCGTTGTTGCAGTTCACGCAGTTCGTACTGCATGTCTGTTCGCAATTTCAAGTCCAGCGCTGACAAGGGCTCATCCAGCAAGACCACACGGGGTTGGTTGATAATGGCACGGGCAATGGCCACACGCTGACGTTGTCCTCCAGAAAGTTTACGGATAGAACGTTTCTCATAACCTTCCAACTGAACCATCTTGAGAACTTCCGCTACGCGTTGTTCGATTTCTTTCTTGTCGATCTTACGCAAGCGGAGGGGAAAGGCAACATTTTCAAACACATTCATATGTGGAAACAAGGCATAGGATTGGAAAACCGTATGGACGTCTCGCTTGTTGGTCGGGATATCATTGATCCGTACCCCATCCAGCAAAATATCTCCTGTCGTCGCATCCAGTAAACCTGCAATGATGTTCAAGATGGTTGATTTTCCTGAACCAGATGCGCCTAGTAGGGTATAGAACTTTCCCTCTTCCAACTCAAAGTTAATGTCTTTGAGAACCTTGGTGTTGCTGTCTTCAAAAACTTTAGAGACGTTTTTGAATTCAATAATTGGTTTTTTCAATTGTCATAAATTCCTTCTTTTTCATAAATTAACAGATCAGGGCTCTGTCAAGCCGATACTACCTCTTGCAGGGAGTAAAACCACCTGCATGCATCTTCGCTAACGATAGGCTTTCACCCCCTTTCCATTGACATAGTAGCAGCTTTTCTGCCTAAATTTTACTCTTTCTCACCCAAGATTCGGACTTCCCTCTCAAGGGTGACACCTGAGTGTTCCTTGACTTTTTCAATAACAGATTGGATCAAGTCCTCGTAGTCTTTAGCTGTACCGTCAGCAACATTGACCATGAAACCAGCGTGCTTTTCAGATACTTCAACACCACCGATACGATAGCCTTTCAAACCAGCCTCTGAAATTAATTGACCTGCAAAATGCCCCACTGGACGCTTAAAGACTGAACCGCAAGATGGGTACTCTAGAGGTTGTTTGAGTTCACGAAGGTGAGTCAAGCGATCCATTTCCTGCTTGATAACCTGATGATTTCCTGGAGATAGGGCAAATTTAGCTGACAAAACAACAGCTCCAGAATCTTGAACAGCTGAATGGCGGTAACCAAAAGCCAATTCCTTGGCAGATAAGGTCTCGATTTCCCCTTCCTTGGTCAAAATTTGACAAGACTGCAAGATATGGGCAATCTCTCCTCCATAGGCACCCGCATTCATAAAGACCGCACCGCCGACGCTTCCGGGAATGCCACAAGCAAACTCAAAACCAGTCAAACTATGACGGAGAGCAATGCGTGTTGTCTCAATCAAATTAGCACCCGCTTCTGCTTCAATAGTGTAACCATCAACTGAAACGTTATTTAGCTTATCGCATAAGATGACAAAACCACGGATTCCACCTTCACGAACGATGATATTGCTGGCATTCCCTAGCACCATCCAAGGAATATTCTCTTGATTGGCAAATTGAACGACACGCGCCATCTCATAGCGATTGCGTGGCAAAACTAGATAATCCGCTCGTCCCCCTACCTTAGTGTAGGTATAGAGCTTCAATGGTTCCTTAAAACGAATATCAATTCCTTCTAATTGTTCTTGTATTTTAGTTACTAATGTCATATCTCTCATCCTTTTGTAAAGTCATTTCATTATACCATTTTTAAAGATTTTTGACGACTGGAAATTTCTGTATCCAATCTTCACATAAAAAAAGAGGTCATCCCTCTTTTTATGATTTTTTCCAAAATGTAGATTTTGTTAGCCAGACAAGAGCTATAAGTTCTGCGAGAAGAATGAACTCAACTAGAAGTGGATTTGTAATCCATCCCACTTGAGATAGAGCTGGAGCTAAGTCAAACAAAGCATGCAAACCATAGGCAGCAACGAGATAGATCCATTTCTTTTGACGGACACTTTGATAGACCCAGACAGTAAGGCTAATTTGGAGAACCAGAGCAAGGACACGCTCAACTCCTAGTAGATAGACCTGCCATGCTGATAGAGACTGAACTGTTTCTAATGTACTCTTTGTAAGAAGATTCGCCGCATCAGAGTTTGAAGATTGTAGGAGTGAAAAGAGGATCAAAAGGCTAATCAAACTTCCCATTCCGAGGTAGAGCATCTCCAAACCTCCATGTCCTAAACCATAAGCCAAAGCATCTCTATCTTCCAACTTTCTCTTTTTCTCCAACCATTTAAAAAAGATAAAACGGGCCGTCTCTTCAAAGAGGGCTGCCATAGCGATCCCATAAAGGACGTATAAGAAAGGATGCTCCTGCGCGAGTAAAATGGTTCCGTCTTTTTGCGGATGAAGTACCAGAAGGTGAACCATCTTCTCTAACACTTGAGAAGAAACAAAAAATGCGATTGCCCCTAAGCCCATCACTGCAAGAGAGATTTTAAACCGTTTTTTGGCATACCAAGTTCCACTTACTAGAATGAGAACCAAAGCAACCATGGTAAGGATAATATGTACTGTCATCTTTTTCTCCTATTCTGACTTATCAATATCTTTCTTCATCTCGTCAACGTTAAATTTCGCAAATAAATACTGGCGATCTTGGACTGGAAAACGTTGGTCCAACTGGTCGACTGCCCCAACCTCGATCATTCCTTCTTTGATAACAAAGTCCATCACATGCCCACCAAAGGTCAAGTCATCTGAGATAAAATGCAAATGGTAGCCTGCAACACTCACCCCATGGAAAATCTCCGGTGTCCAAAATCCAACAATGGTTCCCGATACATTTTCACGGCTATATTCAGGTTGGTGAGTCGCGACATCAGCAAACTTGGTATCAGGTGTGGATTTGGGAATCATCCGTACGTGCATTTGTGAAAATTCGCCATGAATCTTGATGGAACGAAAAAGATTTTCCCCATCATAGTAGGACTCAATTCGCTTTTCCAATTCCTTATCTGTCATCTCAAAACGCTGACGAAAAATCACTTCTGCCTGATGGGGGACCACTGCTGCATAGGGAATAAGAGCATCTGCTGCGACTTCAACGATTTCAGGCATTTGACCAGATCCCTTGGCTTGATATGCCTTGCCATCAAGGACAATCAACTCCCCATCAATCGAATCCAAAGTTCCCAAGCCGAGGTCACCATGTTCCAGCAATTCTCCCACTGTCATGGTTCCGCCATAGAGACCTGCCATTAGGGCACCTAGAGTATTGTATTGAAATAATTTTACTGGTTCCTGCACTTTTCTATCCATTCTCTTTCTTATCTTCTTTTCAATGAATCATTATACTTTCTAAGTATACCACATTTGCTCTTAGATGTGAAAGGGAGAAATGCTTTTCCCATTGCAAAGGAGGCAAAAAAAAGGTACAATGTAACAAAATCAAAGGAGGTCTGGAATGAAGAAAGAAAGTAAATACCAAGCAGTTGTTTCCTTTCTAAAAAAAGGAATCGAATCAGGAAAATTCCCAACAGGTAGCCGACTTCCCTCTATCCGTCAACTGAGCCAAGACTTCCACTGTAGCAAGGATACTATCCAACGAGCCCTATTGGAATTACGCCATGAACAATACCTCTATGCCAAACCCCAAAGTGGCTACTATGTTCTGGAACAAGGACAGCACCAAGACTTGGAAATCGAAGTCACTGACGAACACGCCAGTGCCTATGACGACTTCCGACTCTGTGTCAATGAAACCCTGATAGGTCGAGAAAACTACCTCTTCAACTACTATGATAACCAAGAAGGACTTGAGGAACTCAGACAATCTGTCCATCAACTCCTCTTTGACCAGTCTCTCTACTGCAAACCCGACCAACTGGTTCTAACATCTGGTACCCAACAAGCTCTCTTTATCCTTTCTCAGATTAACTTTCCGAGCGAGGGAGCTGAGATTTTGGTCGAACAGCCGACCTATCACCGAATGAACCGCCTCTTGGTCGCTCAGGGATTAACCTACCAGACCATTGAACGCCGTATTGATGGTATTGACCTTGAAGAACTGGAAAAACAGTTCAAATCTGGGAAAATCAAGTTTTTCTATACCATTCCTCGCTTCCACTATCCCCTAGGTCATTCCTACTCTGATCAGGAAAAAAGGGTTATTCTGAATCTAGCAAACCAGTATGGTGTTTACATCGTAGAGGATGACTATCTAGGGGACCTAGATCCTAGAAAGGGCCAAACCTTCCACTATCTGGATACAGAGGATCGCGTCATTTATATCAAGTCCTTCTCAACCAGCCTCTTTCCAGCCCTTCGTATCACAGCTCTCATTCTCCCAAATGCTCTAAAAGAGGCCTTTGTTTCCTACAAAAATATCCTGGACTATGACAGCAATCTTATCATGCAAAAGGCTCTTTCTCTTTACATCGATAGCCAGTTATTTGAAAAAAATCGATTGGCCAGACTGACCCTTCAAGAGAACTATCAAGCTCAGATTAAGGAAGTACTTGAAAAAAATACCTGTCCCTTGCCCCACTATCCTCTACACGATGGCCTTCTGCTTGATTTGAGACACTATCCTAAGATTGCCAGTTTGAAACACAGCTCACTCAAACTAGACTTTTTTGAGAAGGCTTATTTGGACGCCTGTCCTTATCAGTTCGCCAAAGTCACTCTTGAAAATCTAGAAGAGCTATTAGAATACATAAAAGCAGAGTTAGATTAAAGTCCAACTCTGCTTTTTCTTATTGTTCAACTTCTGTTAGTTTCGCTGCTTTTTCAAGATAGCTTTGATAGGTTCCGTCATCTTTTAGTTTTTGGATAACCTTATCGACTACTGCTTTCAAGTCTGATTGATTCTTCTTAATAGCAACGGCATTGGCTTCGCCATCTTTCATTGTCAAATTAACAGATGCAACAACAAGATCTGAGTTTTTACCTGCGTAGCTAAGAGCAACTGGTTCATCCATATGAACAGCATCTACTTTTCCAGCCTGCAATTCATTAACTGCTTCCCCCATATTAGTCAAAGAAGTCAGTTGAGCATTTGGCAATTGTTCCTTCACCATGGTTTCTGGAACGGTTCCCTTTTGAGCTGCGACATTCGCACTTGCGAGGCTTGAAAGATCCTTGTACTTGTCTAAATCGGATTTTCTCACCAAGAAACTCATCTTGTTTTCATAGTAAGGAATTGAAAAGTCAAAGACTTCCTTTCTCTCATCTGTAGCACTAATTCCTGCAATGGCTAAGTCAGCCTTTCCAGTTTGAAGGCTGGTCAAGACATTGTCAAAACTCATGCTAGAGATTTCAAGTTTAACCCCAAGCTCATCCGCAATCGCTTGAGCCATATCAATATCTGCCCCAACCACTTGGTTTTTACCATCTACCAAGGATTGGAATTCAAAAGGTGCATAGTCTGGGCTGGTCGCAACGACTAGCTTTCCTTTTTGTTTAATAGCGTCCACAGCTGACTGGGAGCTATCCGTACTGGATTGACAAGCTACTAAAATCACGCTGGCCAGCATGCTACACACAACTAATATCCATTTCTTAAATTTCATAAATAAACGACCTTTCTATCATTTCTGAATAATTATAACTCTTTTAAAAATAGTTGTCAACCCTTTTAGAGATTTTGAATGTAAAATAATTCTTTTCATAAAAAAGAAGACTGATTTATCACAATCAGCCTTTTGTTCTGTATATTTAAACCGTTTCTTATAGTTCGACAATCTTCCCTGTTTCAAAGTAAACAACCCATTCACAGATATTTTTAGCGTAGTCTCCGATACGTTCCAAGAAGGAAATTACCTGGAAGTAATCACGGCCTGTAACGATGGCTTCAGGATGTTTCCTAATCTCCTCTGTAGTAAGATCACGAATACTATCAAAGTAATGGTTGATTTTTTCGTCCATAGCCGCTACTTCATAGGCTTGATCCACAGAACCATTCAGGTAAAGTTCGAGAGCAGATTCAACGAAGTTTTTCACATCGCGCCCCATTTTTTTGATTTCTTCCTCAACGGCAGGGATGCGTTGTTCCCCCTTCATACGAATAGTTGCTTTTGCGATTGACACCGCATGGTCTCCCATACGTTCCAGGTCTGATACTGCCTTAAGAACGGTCAATACAGTACGGAGGTCTTGAGAAACAGGTTGTTGAAGCGCGATCATTTCAAATGATTTCTTTTCGAGTTTCACTTCATATCCATTTACTTCTGCATCTTCCTCAATAACTTCTTTTGCCAAATCACGGTCATGTGTGACAAAGGCACGCACTGTACGATTGATTTGTGAGAGCACTTCTTGTCCCATGGCATAGAACTGGTTGTGCAATTTCTCCAAATCTTCTTCAAATTGAGATCGTAACATCATTCAACTCCTTATCCAAATTTTCCTGTAATATAATCTTCTGTTTCCTTGTTTTGTGGGTCTAGGAACATTTTCTTAGTATCGTTAAACTCGATCAAATCCCCATCTAGGAAAAATCCTGTTTTATCAGAGATACGAGAGGCCTGTTGCATCGAACGCGTTACCAAGAGCATGGTGTATTTATCTTTCAGACCATACAAGGTTTCCTCAATCTTACCAGCCGAGATAGGATCCAAAGCTGAAGTTGGTTCATCCAAGAGAATAATCTTGGGACTGGTTGCTAAGACACGGGCAACACAAACACGTTGCTGTTGTCCACCTGAGAGACCAATGGCTGAATCATGCAAGCGATCCTTGACCTCATCCCAAATAGAAGCGCGTTGCAAGGCTTTTTCCACTGCTTCATCCAAAACATGTTTATCCCTGACTCCATTGATACGTAGGCCGTAGACAACATTTTCATAGATAGACATAGGGAAAGGATTGGGCTGTTGAAAGACCATACCGATTTCCTTACGCAATTCAACCGTATCGGTACGCGGACTGTAGATATTGTGGCCATTATAAATCACTGTTCCAGTTGTTGTCACCTCAGGATTTAGATCGCCCATGCGGTTGATGGCTTTGAGCAGGGTGGACTTTCCTGATCCAGAAGGACCAATCAAGACGGTTATTTCCTTAGGTTGGAAAGAAAGGGAAACACTATTCAAAGCCTTCTTTTTATTGTAATAAATGGACAGGTCTTTAACCTGCAAAATCGGTTCTGTCATACTGCTTCCTTTCTAACCAAAGTGTCCCGTTACATAGTCATTGGTAGACTGTAGCTTGGCATTTTGGAAAATATTGGATGTCTTATCATACTCGATCAAATCGCCCAAGTAGAAAAATCCTGTGTAGTCACTTGCACGCGCAGCCTGTTGCATACTGTGGGTAACGATGATGATGGTGAAGTCTTTCTTCAATTCCAACATGGTTTCTTCCAGTTGGGCTGTCGCAATCGGATCCAAGGCTGACGCCGGTTCATCCATCAAGAGGATATCTGGCTTGACAGAGATGGCGCGAGCGATACAGAGACGTTGTTGCTGACCTCCAGAAAGCATCAAGGCTGATTTGTGGAGGTCATCTTTGACCTGATCCCAAAGGGCAGCCTGTCGGAGAGAGGTTTCTACAATTTCATCAAGTACTTTCTTGTCCTTAACACCTGCACGTTCATGAGCAAAAGTGATGTTACGGTAAATAGACTTGGCAAATGGATTTGGACGTTGGAAGACCATTCCGATATGCTTGCGCATCTCATAGACATTGATTTCTGGACGATTAACGTCAATCCCTCGGTAGAGGATTTGACCTGTGACCTTGGCAATATCAATAGTATCATTCATCCGATTGAGACTGCGAAGATAGGTAGATTTCCCAGATCCAGAAGGACCAATCAAGGCTGTAATTTTATTTTTTTCAAATTGCATATCGATGCCCTTGATGGATTCATTTTTACCATAGTAAACATGTAAATCCTTGGTAGAGAGGGCCACTTTTTCTTCAGGGAAGGTGATGATATGCTTTTCATCCCAGTTATATTTTGACATGGCTTCTCCTTTAGGCAGCGGTTAATTTCTTGTGTAGATAGCTTCCGAGTTTGCGTGCTCCAAAGTTAAAAATCAAGATAAAGATGAGGAGCACAGCGGCAGAACCAGCAGATACAATGGTAGCATCAGGAATGGTTCCTTCACTGTTGACCTTCCAGATGTGGACAGCCAAGGTTTCTGCTTGTCGGAAGATTGAGATAGGGCTGGTAACACTGAGGATATTCCAGTTAGACCAGTCAAGGGCTGGAGCGGATTGTCCTGCCGTATAGATAAGAGCGGCAGCCTCACCAAAGATTCGGCCAGAGGCCAAGACAACACCTGTTACGATACCTGGAAGGGCTTCTGGAATGACGACATGGACTACAGTCTCCCAACGAGAAATTCCGAGGGCAAGTCCAGCCTCACGTTGTGTATGGTGAACGTGTTTTAAACTGTCCTCAACATTTCGAGTCATCTGAGGGAGGTTAAAGACCGTCAAGGCCAAGGCACCTGAAATGATTGAAAATCCATACTCAAACTGGACTACAAAAATCAAGTAACCAAAGAGACCCACAACGACTGATGGTAGAGAAGACAAAATCTCAATACAGGTACGAATAAAATTGGTCACAGGTCCTTTTTTGGCATACTCAGCGAGGAAAACGCCAGCTCCCATAGACAGGGGAACAGAAATGATTAAGGTAATGACCAAAAGGAAGAAGGAATTATAGAGCTGAATCCCAATACCCCCGCCTGCTTGATAAGAGGAGGATTTCCCAGTCAAGAAGGACCAAGAGATATGCGGTAACCCTCTCACCAAGATATAGAGAATCAAAGATGCCAAGATGGTCACGATGATACCCGCGATGGTATAGAGGACAGCTGTTGCAAGTTTATCTAATTTCTTAGCGTGCATAGTTTTTCTTTCCTCTTTCTTTCGTAATCAATTTAATCACACTGTTAAAGGCCAAACTCATCAAGAGCAATACCAAGGCCAGTGACCAGAGAACGTTATTATCAACCGTTCCCATGACGGTATTTCCGATACCCATAGTCAATACAGATGTCAAGGTCGCAGCTGGTGTTGTTAACGAGGTTGGGATAACTGCTGAGTTTCCGACCACCATCTGAATAGCAAGGGCTTCACCGAAGGCACGCGCCATCCCAAAGACCACTGCTGTGAAAATACCTGAACGTGCCGCTTTCAAGGTCACACGCCAGATGGTTTGCCAACGAGTGGCTCCCATAGCTAAACTAGCTTCACGGTAATGACGAGGAACAGCACGCAAGCTGTCTGTTGTCATAAAGGTTACAGTTGGTAGGATCATGACAAAAAGAACGAAAATACCTGACAAGATCCCAAAACCAGTTCCACCAAAGACGCTACGGACAAAAGGCACCACAACTTGCAAACCGATAAATCCATAGACAACTGAAGGAATACCGACGAGAAGTTCAATGGCCGGTTGCAAGATTTTTGCACCCTTTGGTGATACTTCTGTCATAAAAACTGCTGCTCCGATAGCGAAGGGTGTTGCGATGAGGGCAGATAAAATCGTCACAATAAAGGAACCCAAAATCATTGGCAGGGCACCAAATTGTTTCCCTGAAGGATTCCAAGTTTGTCCAAAGAGGAAATCAAAGATATTCACCCCATTGACAAAGAAAGTCGATAAGCCTTTTTGGGCTACAAAAATCAAAATCATGGCCACAATGATGACAATCAAAGAAAGGCAAGTGAAGGTCAAACCTTTACCGAACTTCTCAAGGCGAGAGTTCTTTGAAGGAGAGAGTAATTTTTTAGATAATTCTTCTTGATTCATTATTGACCTCCTTCTACTGCTGTAACGGTACCTGAAGCGTCCTTTTGGACTTTCATTTCATTGATTGAGATATAGCCCATTCCTTTAACAATCCCATTTTGGGCTTCATCTGAGAGGACGAAATTCAGGAATTCAGCAGCTAACTCATTTGGCTGACCGAGTGTGTACATATGTTCATAAGACCACAAAGGCCAGTTGTTGGTCGTTACATTTTCAGACGTAGGTTCATAGCCATTCAGTTTCATGCTTTTCACGGAATCATCTACATAGGCAAAGGCTAGATAAGAAATGGCTCCAGGAGTTTGGGATACAATGGACTTGACCATCCCGTTAGAATCCTGCTCTTGACTCTGCATAGCAGATTGGCCATTCATAACCACCGTATCAAACGTCGCTCGTGAACCAGAACTTGCTGCTCGGTTGATGATTGAAATTGCCAGGTCTTTGCCCCCAACTTCTTTCCAGTTGGTCACTTCACCTGTAAAGATTTTGCGAAGTTGCTCGGTTGTGAGATTTTCAACAGTCACTTCCTTGTTTACAATCACTGCAAGACCAGCCACTGCAACCTTGTGGTCTACCAGAGCTGAAGCATCAATTCCTTCTTTTTCCTCTGCAAAGACGTCAGAGTTCCCGATGTCAACTGCTCCAGACTGGACTTGGGATAGGCCTGTACCCGATCCTCCACCTTGAACATTGACTGTTTTTCCGATGTTTCTAGAACCGAATTCATCTGCTGCCGCTTCGACAAGAGGTTGAAGAGCTGTTGAACCAACAGCTGTCATGGATTCTCCACGATCAATCCAGCTAGCACATCCTGCTAGAGAACCTGCCATCAAAAGAGCTGCAAGAGACATGACGAGCTTTTTTCTTTTTTTCACTGTTATTCTCCTTGAACATAATGATAAATGTTCTGATTTCTTCCGTTTGTCCTGATCATCCAATTATCATCAATGATTGTCCCGCTTTATTTTATCTAGACATTCTTAGGAGCGGGAAATTCCATCGTATAATATAAGTAATAATGAAAGACTATCAGAAAAAACTCATACTTCCACTATAACATAGAATAAGCTCTTTGACTAGCTTTTTCACCTGAATCTGAGTCCTTTTGGATAATAATTTTTCAAAACATTTCCCGTTACCTTGGCAAAGCCTAATCCGTTTCCTTGAACCACAACTTGGTACCAGCCATTTGGTCGATCTTCAGACAATTGAACAGTCTCACCAGCCACATATTTTACAAAGTCCTCATCATTGATTTCAACACTTTGTTTTACTTGACTTGGTTTCAAGGCTAATCCCAGAGCAAAGCTTGGTTCGAAGCGTTTCTTCTTAAACGTCCCCAGATGGAGCCCATTTCGGGCAATTTTGAGCTTCCCTAGATCAGGTAGCATCTCTGGCAAGAGATGGAGCTGATCTCCAAAAGTCTGCAAGATACCAGTTAGATTGACCCGCAAGTGTTTTTGGGCAAATTCTTGCCACAAGACCAGTTGTTCACGACTGAGATTGCTCTTGCTAGCTTTGAATTTAGGTGCTGGATTTTCTCCCTTAAACTGCAGGTGGGCAACAAACTGGCCTTCTCCCTTGAAATGATGAGGATACATCCGAGCCGTTTCAGGAAGATCAATTCCTGCCACCATACCGTTCACATGCTCGACTGGAAGCAATTTAAATTCATAAGTATCCAGCAACCAGTGGACGATTTCTTCATTTTCCTCAGGTGCCCAAGTACAGGTCGAATAGACCAAACGACCTCCTTCTGCAAGCATGGTCACTGCATCTTCTAAAATTTCTCTTTGGAGACTAGCACATTGACTAGGATAATCGGTACTCCAATAATCCATGGCATCGGGCTGCTTACGAAACATCCCTTCACCCGAACAAGGTGCATCAAGGACAATCACATCAAAGTAACCTTTAAAAACCTTGGCCAATCTGTCAGCAGATTCATTGGTCACGACAACGTTTGTCGCTCCAAATCGCTCCATATTTTCCACTAAAATCTTAGCACGCTTACTTGAAATTTCGTTGGAGACAAGGACTCCTTGATTAGCAAGATAAGCGGCTAGTTGAGTGGATTTTCCACCTGGTGCTGCCGCCAAGTCCAAGACCTTCATGCCAGGACTTGGTTGAGCCACCTGGGCCACCATTTGGGCTGCAGGCTCTTGCGAATAAACAAGACCTGTCGCGTGCTCTGGAGATTTCCCAGAAACTTTACCATAATACCCCCAAGGTGTATGGGGAATAGCATCCGCAAACGACAATTGACTTTCTTTTAAGGGATTGACTCGAAAAGCCGAAACCGCTTCCCGCTTAAAAGAGGCAAGAAAGTCTCTTGCCTCATCTTCTAGTATCGCTTCATATTTTTCAACAAATCCTTCTGGAAATTGCATTTAGTTCTCTTTCCTTTCGTAGATATAAGACTGAATCACTTCTTGCATCTCGATTGGCACCATCATGACAGGCTGACGCGTTTTAAAATCAGCGGGCTCACCTGATACTGTAAGAAGACGATAACCCAGACTTTCCCCTAAGATACTGGCCGCAGCGTAATCCCATGGCTGTAAGTAGGTAATATAAGTCAGAAGACGACCCGATAAAACCTTGGCAAAACTAATGGCCGCACTGCCGTAGACACGGACTCCCAACGCTGCTCGCCCAAAATCCGCCAGGCCCCACTCATTGCTTTCAAACATACCTGAGTTACCAGCAACCAGGAATTCTCTGAGGGGCTTCTTTTTAAAAGGCGGTAAGGGCTCATTATTGCGACAAGGAGGAAAGGCACCACCACCATGGTAACAATCACCTTTCATAACATCATAGATGATGCCAAATTTGCCCACACCATTCTCAAAATAAGCCAACATCACGGCAAAATCTTCCTGCTGAGCGACAAAGTTATTGGTACCGTCAATGGGATCAATCACCCAAACAGAACCTTGATCGACTGCAGCACGTAAACAACCCTCTTCCGCGCAAATCAAGTCCTCAGGATAGGAGGACTTGATCCGATCAACCAAGAGTTCCTGGACCTCCTTGTCCAAACGTGTCACTAAGTCAGTAGGTGAAGACTTGCACTCAACCTGCAAATCTTCTTTCATGTGAGCCAAAATATAGTCAGCAGCTTCCTGCACAATCTGTTTGGCAAATTCAAATTTAGTTTCCAAGAGAAATCTTCCCTTCTCTTTTTTCTTTTGCTAATTGAACCGCATGATAGAAGGAATAACCGCTAACCGTCTCAAATTCGCGACCTAGGCGCTTTTCTTCGCTTTTGCTTGGAACCACAGACTTGAATTCCTTGTAAGACTCTAGCAGTTTTTTTGCTTCTACCTTATCTTCATAGGCAGCTTCAACATCATTAAAAAAAGAAAGCACTGAAGCAAGTTCTTCAGTGCTCCACGACAAATCTAGTGGGTAACTATACTGTTTGTTCATCTATCCAATACCAGCTCTCAATGTTGCTTCTTTTAGTTCTTGTTTACGGTAACTACGAGGGAGAAAAGCACGAATCTCATCTTCATTAAAACCGATTTGCATACGTTTGGTATCTGTAATAATTGGGCGACGCAAAAGACTAGGATATTGCTCTATCAACTGAAGCAACTCCGATACCGAGATACTCTCTACATCAATATCCAATTTTTGAAAAATTTTTGAACGAGTTGAAATGATGTCATCAGTACCATTTTCGGTCAAGAAAAGAATATGTTGTAATTCTTTTCTTGTTAAAGGATTAGTCATAATATTATGCTCTTGAAAGGGCACTTTATGCGTCTCTAACCAAGCCTTTGCCTTACGACATGATGTACAACTCGGTGATAAAAATAGTGTAATCATGCTTTTCTCTTCTTTTATCTATACTTGCTATTTCTATTATACAAAAAAATAAAGCGCTTGACTAGGTATTTTTAGAAAAAAAGCCTATTTTTTCATAGAAAATAGACTGTTTTCTGCAAAAATCTCCTGCTTTGCAAGTTTATCTTTAGGATAACCTAACAATAAATAGGGAGTAGAGCAACTTCTCTCGTTTTTTATTAAAAATACAGAATGTTATCCTCTATTTCCTTGAAGCTTTAACAAGGAGGAAACCAAATATTCCTTCATACAAAACAAAGAAAAGTACAAAGGCATGGAGAAAGAAAGTCTCTGGCAAAATCCAAATAACGGGATCCTTTGCTGGATCAAAAAGCCAGGTATCATCTCCCACGAAGAGAATCTGATGGAAAAGAGTAAAGAATTGCTCAAAACCAATCAACACTCCTACAAAGCCAATGACGAGAGGCAATAGCACTAAAGTCAGGATACTTTTACGATATAGGGGCAAAAAGCCTTTTTTCACAATCTTTCTAACAAAGAAATAGAAACTTGGTAATGTCACTAGGGCAACTAGCTGAACCAAGTGGAAGAGATTCTTCACCACCGCAAAATGGTGTAAACCTGCAGCTGATGAACGAAAATCTGGCATCTCTAAGACCTGACTAAAGGGATTGGTCAGGTAATTCATCAAGATATGAAAATTGTATTGAATGGTTTCGGGCTTTAGATAGACTCGATTCGCTAAGTTCAGCCACTCAATTTCTAAAGGATAGAAAATCCATGCCAAATAAATGGTTAAGAGAATAGACAGGGAGAGGAAAAAGAGCATACTTCCCCAAAAGGTCAGTTTAGTTTTCATCAAAATTCCACTCCGCAAGGCTAGAAACTACATGAGTTGGTGCGATTGGCAGATCTGCTACTTCTTCTGCCTTGGTAAAACCTGTTGTCACCAAGAGCGTTGGAATGCCATTGTCAATCCCTGCTCGAATATCAGTCAAATAGTTATCCCCGACCATGAGCAAGTCTTCTCGATTCAAGCCCAAGTGCTGAACTGCCTTGTCCATGATGATAGCATTTGGTTTCCCGATATAAACCGGTTTCACTCGTGTTGCTACTTCAAGAAGGGTAATTAGTGAACCAGCACCAGGCAAAAGACCACGTTCCGTCGGGATATTGAGGTCAGGGTTGGTTCCGATAAAGTGAGCCCCCTTTTGAATGGCTAGAGTCGCCGTCGCAAATTTTTCATAGTCGACTTGCCAGTCCAGTCCAACTACCACATAGGCTGGATTTTCCTTGTCTTCGACATAACCGGCTGCCTTGATGGCATCCTTGAGCCCCGCTTCTCCGATGACATAGACTGTCTTTTCCAGTCCCAAGTCGTTCATATAGTCGATGGTTGCCAGAGTTGCCGTGTAGACAGTTGATAGAGGCGTGTCGATATTAAAATTCTGAGCCAACATCTCTTGAACGCTCTCAGGAGTACGAGTTGTATTATTGGTTACAAAGAGATAGGGAATTTCTCGCTTTTGCAACTCATGCACAAAAGCCTCACCTTCCGGAATCCGGTCTTTCCCCTTGTAGATAGTCCCGTCTAAATCAATTAAATAACCTTTATAAGTCATATCGTCCTTTCTAATTCGCTTCAATTTCTTGCCAAGTAATCATAGCTTGGGCATTAATCTCGCTATCACTGATAATCTCATGCTTGCTTTCTAGCCCCTTGAGTTCATAAGCTGAAGCAATCATGCCACCTGGTCGCACTTCTTTGACATATTTGAGATTGATTTTCTTTGGAATATACTTGGTCAAAAAGTCTGCTCCCATGACCTCAAAAATCCAATCCAGGTATTTACTGTTGTTAACATGACCATTCATATCCAAGTCGTAAAAACGAACATGGTAGTCTTTACTGATCGAGTTTTCTAGATTTGCATACTTTGGCCCACGGATGAGTTTTTTATCAAACTCAGACTGATAAGGCGCAACAATCTCCGGTTCGACAGCATGGACTTTACGACTATCTCTGTCCATGAGAACAAAGGTTGCTACCATGCGAATGATTTCTTGACCTGCTTCATCATAAATAGTGAAACGGCGGTAGCAAAAAAGACGATTGTAAGTCAATGCTTCTGTTTCAATCGTAATCTCCTCAGCAAAGCGAGGCAAGCGAACCACGTCAATCGCATAGTCTGTAATAATCCAGACCAGATTGTAACGTTCTAACATATCCTTGTCGCTAACTCCCAGCTCAATTGACTGCATACCTGATACTTGCAGGGACAGCAAAATCACATCTGGAAGTTTGATATGACCATTCATGTCCGCCATATCAAAAGGAATTTTCATTTTCATTTGATAAGTTAAACCCATTGTTCTACTCCAAAATAAATCGTTCTGCTACAGTGTCTCCTAAAAAGAGACCCCTCTTTGTCATTCGGACACGATCACCATCGAACTGCATGAGACCTTGTTGAACCAAGTCTCTGACAATTTCTCCATATAGTCCTTCAAAGGACCGTCCGAATTTTTCCTCAAATCGTGTCATGGAAACCCCTGATTTCTTGCGGAGTCCCAGAAACATTTCTTCTTCCATCTGCTCCTTTTGACTCAGGTGTTCTTCTGTAATGCGAGCATTTCCTGCCTCTACCGCATTGAGATAGTGGCGGATAGGCCCGTGGTTTTTATAGCGCACCCCGTTCACATAACCTGAAGCACCCGCACCGATACCATAATATTCAGCGTTGTCCCAGTACATAAGATTGTGGCGACTTTCAAATCCGGGTTTGGAGAAATTGGAAATCTCATAATGCTCAAAACCCGCTCGCTCAAGCTCTGCGATGATGTACTCAAACATCTCAGCTTCCAGTTCCTCCTTAGGCAGAGGCAATTTCCCTCGTCTCATGCGGTTCATAAAGACCGTATGATTCTCCAAAATCAAGCTATAAAGACTCATATGAGGAATATCAAGCGAGATAGCCTTAGCTACATTGTCCTTTACTTGTTCCATGGTCTGACCAGGTAGAGCATAGATTAGGTCGATGGAGATATTGTCAAAACCAGCCAATTTGAGGCGGTCAATATTTTCATAAATATCCTTCTCCAAATGACTGCGCCCAATTTTTTTCAGCATTTTGTCATCAAAAGTCTGCACACCTAAGGAAACACGATTGACTGGCGACTGTTTCAAAACCGCAATCTTATTCGCGTCCAAATCGCCTGGATTGGCCTCAATGGTCAACTCTTCCAAAACTGACAAGTCCAAGTTTTTAGTTAAGCCATCCAGGAGCACTTCTAATTGCGGAGCTGACAAAGCCGTTGGCGTCCCACCTCCAATGTAGAGAGTTCGTAACTTTTGGATATCATAAGAACGAAACTCCTCTAGCAGATGCTCCAGGTAACTATCTACTGGTTGATTCTTAATAAACACCTTTGAAAAGTCACAGTAATAACAAATCTGTGTGCAAAAGGGAATATGCACATAGGCGGACGTTGGTTTTTTCTGCATAGTACTTATTATACCATAAAGACAGGCTTGCAGATAAAAATCACCATCTCCAAAAACCAGAGATGGTGATGCATTATGCTTCAGTAATATCGATGATGATTTCTTCTTGGTCTTCTGCAACGTCTGGAGTTGCTGACTGTTCTTGCCATTGCTCCTTGAGATTGTTAAAGGTTTCCTTTGACGCTTCTGTCGCTTGTCGAGCACAGTTTTTAGCTTGGTCAAGGACACTATCAAAAGTGATTTCACCAGATTCTACTTGTTCCTTTGTTTTCAGCACAAAGTCAGTTGCCTGTTCCTTCACTTCTGTCAATTTTTCACAAACCTGCTCTCTAGCATATTCTGGATCTTCTCTCAAATCATCTAGAAAATCCTGAGCTTGACTACAAACTTGCTTGCCCTTGTCACTCGTCAAAAACAAAGCAAGAGCTGCACCTGAAACCGTACCTAAAAGGATAGAGGATAGTTTTCCCATAAGATTTCTCCTTTTTTATTTTTTGAAAAATTTACTTGCGACACGAAGAGCGGATAAGCCTGCACCTGTTTTAATGGTCTTTGAACCAGCAGATGAAGCTTTTTTGCCTAAAACACGCGCATGTTGGTTGAGATCAGATACTGAT
Organism: bacterium; assembly: GCA_905221415.1. Lineage (GTDB taxonomy): Bacteria > Bacillota > Bacilli > Lactobacillales > Streptococcaceae > Streptococcus. The sequence continues at coordinate 122,723 of CAJNDC010000003.1, read as the reverse complement.
TCTGACAAGTCTGCCACCGCCGTAAAGAGTGGATCAATCGTCGCAACTTTGATATTGATATCGTCTGCTAACACATTGACCTTAGCCAACAATTCATTGGTCTGATGCAAGGTAACGTTCACATCTGAGCTCAACGTTTTGATGGTTTTCTCTGTCTCATCAATCATACGACCTGCTTTTTGAATCGTGATTGTCAAATAGACTAAACAGACAATCAAAGCAATCGCAACAAGTATATATGCAACTTCTAACATTTAGTTTTCCTCCTCTGTATGATAGAAAGGGGCTTTCTTTCGATTTTGATAAAGTATGATAAAAATACCGAGTCCGATAAGGACAACTGATAACCATTGGGAAACTCGTAGGCCAAAGAACATGAGACTATCCGTCCGCATGCCTTCGATAATCATACGACCAAAGCCATACCAAATCAAGTAGAATGCCGTGATCTGACCACGTCTGATTCCCTTCAATTTTCTTCTAAAAATCAGAATCAAAGCAAATCCAATTAGATTCCAAACCGACTCATATAAGAAGGTAGGCTGACGGTAGCTACCATCAATGTACATCTGGTCACGGATAAAGCCTGGCAAATAATCCAAACTATCTACTGCTGCACCGTAGGCTTCTTGGTTAAAGAAGTTTCCCCAGCGCCCTAAACTCTGGGCAACCATGACGCTCGGTGCTGCAATATCTAAGAAATCCCAAGTATTGATCAACTTTCTATCCGCAAAGATATAAAGGACAATAGCCCCTGCTATCAAACCTCCATAAATGGCCAAACCACCATTCCAGATGGCAATGATTTCACCTGGATTTTGCAGGTAATAATCTAAGCGAAAGAGTACGTAGTATAGTCTAGCACCTAAAATCGCAACTGGAAAAGCAATCAGAATGAAATCTAAAATATCATCTGACAGGATTTTCTTTTTAGGAGCTTCCTTCATGGCAAGGTAGACTGCCAAAACCAAACCAGCCACAATACACAAAGCATACCAACGAATAGCAAAGGGACCGATTTCAAATGCGACTGGATTAATCATTTTTCACCTCATTTTGAGCAATCAGACTTGTCAAGCGTTCTTCAAATAAACGTGTCGCATCAAAGCCCATTTCCTTAGCACGGTAGTTCATGGCAGCCGCTTCAATGACAACAGAAATATTGCGTCCTGTTTTTACTGGGATGCGGATACGTGGAATGGCTACACCAGAAATCTCGATTTCTTCAGCATTATTTCCTAAGCGATCGAAGGTCTTATGCGTATCGTAGTTTTCCAAATAAACTGCTAGTTGAACTTGTGAAGAATCCTTAACTGCACTTGCTCCGTAGAGACTCATCACATCAATAATCCCCACTCCACGGATCTCAAGTAAATGCCTCAAAATTTCAGCTGGCTCTCCCCAAAGAGTCATTTCGTCTTTTGCAAAAATATCTACACGATCATCTGCCACCAAACGGTGTCCACGTTTCACAAGTTCCAGACCAGTTTCACTCTTACCGATACCGCTATCCCCTTGGATCAAGACACCCATGCCATAAATGTCCATCAAGACACCATGAACACTGGTCCGTTCTGCCAAACGAGAATCCAAATAGCTAGATAATTCTCCTGATAGGCGACTAGTAGCTGTTCGACTGGTTAAAATCGCAATCTTACATTCCCTAGCAGCTTTCAACATTTCTTCTGGAACTACTAAACCACGCGCAACAATAACCACTGGTGTTTCTGGTTGAAACATCTTAGTCAACACCTTATAACGGTTGTGAGAAGACATAGAGACTAAATAGGACCATTCCTTCATTCCCAACAGTTGAAGTCGCTCCGGAGTATAGTAATCAAAATAGCCTGTCATTTCAAGACCTGGTCGAGAAATGTCCGCAGTATTGATTTCTTTTTCAAGTAATTCACCTTCACCGTAAACAATGTCTAATCTGAGCTTTTCAATGACTTCTTTTACTAAAACCGACATAATTTCCTCCTTCAATCGAGTTCTCCCTACTATTATATCAAATTGTGGTAGGAAGTTTCCTTTTTTTGCAGGATTTACAGTATTTATTTGGAAAGAAAAAAAGGCTAGACAAGTCTAGCCTTTTATTTCAAATTAGAATTTTTTACGTTTACGAGCTGCTTCTGATTTACGTTTACGTTTTACAGAAGGTTTTTCATAGAATTCACGTTTGCGTGTTTCTTGAAGAGTACCAGCTTTAGTAACCGCACGTTTGAAACGACGAAGTGCATCGTCAAGAGATTCATTCTTACGTACTACTGTTTTAGACATTTTTTTCACTCCCTTCAAGTTCAAGATCTATTCCATTTTACACACAAAGTGAATAATTGTCAAGAGAAAAGCGACCATAAACTTTTATTATTTTTACTTTCTTCTTTTGAAGATGAAATAAATCACTAAGATGCAGAGAATCAAGCCCAAAACAGCTGGTTTTACAATCGATATACCACTTCCTCCACTAAATAAAAGACTATGGGCAACCTTCAGAAACGCTCCGATCACTACTGTTGCTAATAATCCATACCAACGTCTACTCCATGTTAAGGATATAATCGCCGTAAAAAATGCTAGAATCGTCGCCAGAATGATAACTTTTTCAATACTCCATCCGCTCGTAAAATAAGTCTTCTCAAAATTCAAAAACTCAATTACTTTTACATCAACTATTTCCGGCTTTGGGAACCAGAACATGCTAGTAAATAGGCAAAATATAGAAAAGAAAATCAGGCTATAGGATTTTTTATAAGCTCCCATTACAATTGGAATAATAAAGAGAGGGCGAATATACCAACTCAGAGTATTCTGGTGTCTAGTAAATGCCCACTCAAAGAAGCTCGTATCTGATAAAAAAACGACAATGATCGCAATCGTTAGAAACAAGAAAACAACCCCACCTATTTTATCTAACGTTTTTATTTTCATAACTTTTCCCTTCTTGAATTCATAAGATTAATCTATCCATGGCAGATTTTCGCTAAGTGAGTTATCAACCCCTAATCGTTTTATTGGTAAAATATTACCGTTCTTCCAACCACGCTTTTATTCTATTGTCAAGATATCTATTTGCTCATCGTTAACGATAATTGCTTGGTGGTTATGAAGCGGTAGCAATTCAAGCTGCTTTTTATAGGTTTCAAAGGTCTTCTTGCTACTATTAGTAAAAGGCTCCTCACCATAATGTGGAAGGATGTAAAACTCCACTTCATCCAATCCCGTTGTATCCGATAACTCTTTCGCTACCGTCTTGTCGTCCATGAGCTTATTGTAGTCAATATCCTTGGCGGTAATGATAGCCCCTGCTGATTCTCCCACATAGATCAACCCATCTCTTATTTGCTCTTTGATGAGAGATAGGAGTTGTTTTTTCTTTAATTCTTGCAATAAATAAAAGGTATTCCCGCCTGAGATATAAAGAATCTTGCTTTGGAAAATCTTTGCCTGCGCGATTTCTCGATCACAAGAAGCAATATCCAGAATCTCTATCTCAAAGCCTAAATCTCTGAATGTTTGCTGAGCCTCATCGATATAGGCAGTATAGTCCTCTTTGTTCCCAGCGGTAGGAATAAATACAACCTTTTTTTCTAGATTTTTTTCCTTTGCATAATCACTAAAAAGCTTTTTGACTCCAGCAAAGTATGAACATAAAAATAATTGTTTCATGATTGTACCTCCATTAATGTTTAACAACTTTATAAAGGATCCATGATCCCTTTCTTTGACTAGTTACGAGCTCAAGCCCTACTGATAACAAGAATCGTCTAAATGCTTCTTCGCTTTGGACCTCTGGTAAAAAGTAAGACAACTTGTTATATTCACAAGCCAGTAAGAGCATGCCGTCTGATTTGAGTATTCTTCGAAGTTCCATAAAAGAAGCCTCTAAATCCTGCCAATGAAAATGAGTTTGAAAAGCTGTGATTAAATCAACACTTTCATCAGAAAAACCTGTCTCCCTAACATCTCTTCGTTCAAAATTTAGATTAGTCATCTCTATCTGTTTAGCTTGAGCTATTGCAGTATCTGAAATATCGATTCCAGTTACAGTACTTCGCGGAAAGGTTTCTTTCAGTAGAATGGTTGAACGACCATTTCCAACTCCTACGTCTAAGATTACAGGGTAAAATGTCCTATCCAGATGACGAATTGCCCATACAAACATGGGGAGATAGGCTCTATTCCACAATTTCATCATTCGTTTTCCTAGAAAGCCCGAAGGGTTCCTTGATTGCTGAATTAAGCGACTAAACAGAAACATTAAAAGTAAAAAACAAATAAAACCAATTATATAAATCAAAGTTCGATCCTCCTCGTATAGCTATATTATACCACTTTAGCAGGATAGTGAACATTTGAAGTAAAAAACCACTCACTCCAAAGAGCAAGTGGTTCTTGTAATTTTACTTTTCAAGCAAGCTGAGCGCTTCAGCATCCGCAATAATAGTCACATCAGGGTGGTTTTGTAGGCTACTTGCTGGGAGATTCTCAGTCACTGGGCCTGATACTGTGCCAGCAATGGCTTCTGCTTTCGACTCACCGTAAGCAAAGAGAATAATTGACTTGGCATCCAAGATGTTTTTAATCCCCATTGAGATGGCTTGAGTTGGAACGTCTTCAATCTTGTCAAAGAAGCGAGCATTAGCTTCGATTGTAGACTGGTCTAGGTCTACAAGGTGTGTCTGGCTATCAAAGGCAGTTCCTGGCTCATTAAAGCCGATATGTCCATTGCGGCCAATTCCCAAGATTTGCAAATCAACTGGATGGTCAGCCAAAATTTGGTTATAGCGTTCAACTTCAGCCTCAGCATTGTCCTTAATTCCACGAGGTAAGAAGCTTTCTTTAAATGGTTTTTGGTTGAATAAGTGTTCTTGCATAAAGTGACGGTAAGACTGAGGATTGTCTCCGTCAAGGCCCACATACTCATCAAGGTTTACACTAGTTAGATTTGAAAAATCAAGGTCACTCTCTACGATTTCCTTGTAAAACTCAAGTGGACTGCTCCCTGTCGCAAGTCCTAATGTTTGAGCGCCATTGGCCAATTTTTCCTTCAAAATCTCAAAAGCTACTTTTCCACCTTCGACTTGATTTTCAACTTTAATAACTTTCATCTTTTCATCCTCCGTTTTAATCTATATTTATTATATGGTATAGACCAATTTTTGTCAAGTGAAAACGATTTAATTTCTAAAAAAAGAGCGCCCAAACTTGAAACGTGTTATAATGGATAAGATTAGAACTTAGAAAGAATGATGAAAAAATGAATACAGCTGATTTTGATTTCCACTTGCCTGAGGAATTGATTGCCCAAACGCCCCTTGAAAAACGAGATGCTTCCAAACTCCTTATCGTTAATCGTGAAACAGGAGAAATGCAGGATAAACACTTCCACTCTATTATCGATATGCTGGAACCTGGTGATGCTCTTGTCATGAATGACACCCGTGTTCTCCCTGCCCGCCTCTATGGTCAAAAGGAAGAAACTGGTGGCCACGTGGAGCTTCTCCTTCTTAAAAATACTTCTGGTGATGAGTGGGAAGTCCTAGCTAAACCTGCCAAACGCCTCAAGGTCGGTACTCGCGTCAGCTTTGGAGATGGTCGTCTCAGTGCTGTCGTTACAGAAGAATTGACCCACGGGGGCCGTATTGTCCGCTTTGAATACCAAGGAATTTTCCTAGAAGTTTTGGAAAGTCTAGGTGAAATGCCACTGCCGCCTTATATCCATGAAAAACTAGATGATCGTGAACGCTATCAAACGGTCTACGCTAAAGAAAGTGGCTCTGCTGCTGCACCAACTGCTGGCCTCCACTTCACCAAAGAACTGCTAGCAGAAATCCAAGCCAAGGGTGTCCATTTGGTTTATTTGACTCTCCACGTTGGTTTAGGAACTTTTAGACCTGTTTCTGTGGACAATCTGGACGAACACGAAATGCACTCCGAATTCTACCAACTTTCTGAGGAAGCAGCTGCCACCCTTCGCTCTGTTAAGGAAGATGGAGGCCGTATCATCGCTGTTGGAACCACTTCCATCCGCACGTTAGAGACTATTGGTTCCAAGTTTGATGGGCAAATCCAGGCTGATTCTGGCTGGACCAATATCTTTATCAAACCTGGATACCAATGGACGGTTGTAGATGCTTTTTCAACCAACTTCCACCTACCCAAGTCAACTCTTGTTATGCTAGTTTCTGCCTTTGCCGGTCGTGACTTAGTCCTAGATGCCTATCACCATGCCATCCAAGAACACTACCGCTTTTTCAGTTTCGGTGACGCCATGTTTATCTATTAATTTTCATAAGCAAAAAACGCATAGAATCAGATTTGATCCTATGCGTTTTGTAATGGATAACTTTATTAGTTAATTTATTGTAAAGGTTGGATCTTTCAAGCTCTGAACACTGGCATTGATAACTGCTCCGATAATCAAAATCTTTGCAATAAGAATAAACCAGAACATCATGACTACAACGATGATGGAACTGAAAAAACGGACATCGACTAGGTGATTGACATAGTTATTAAAATAAACAGAAAAGATATTCAATAAACCGATAAGAGTTAGCAAGACAAAGACACTTCCTGGTAAAACATAGCGGATTCGTGGTGTTTTTACTTTTGGAAGGAAGTAATAAATCATAACCAGAATGGCAAAGATCAAAGCATAGACTAGAGGGCCTGTAAAATCTTGCAGGTAGGAAAATAGCGGGCTGTCTGATTGCCAGTAAGTTTTGAGGAGGTTGAGCAACATGCGACCAAACATACTCAAAAACAAGGCTAGGGCAAAAAGAATCTGCAAGCCAAGGCTAACAAGCAAACTCATCAACTGATGGGAGATAATCCCTCGACTCTTGGTCACTCCATAGGCTTTGTTAAAGGCTTTTTGGAGAAAATCCATTGATTTCGAAAAGGTCCATAGGGCTGACAAGACAGCAAAACTCAGCAAACCAGTTGATGGTTGAGTCAGAACTTCTCGGACAATCTTAGCGACCACATCATACACTGTATCAGGCAAAAATTCCTTGATTGTCAGTAAGAAATTTGAGACCGGAATCTGAAAATAAGGCAAAATATTGACCATTATCATTAGCAAAGGAAAGATTGAAATCAACCAATAGTAGGCAACCGCAACACTGGTCAACTCACTATCCGATGCTTGATAATAATGCAAAAAAGCTTTCAATAAGGGCTTATCCAATAGCTCCTTCCACCACTTTTTCATATCCCATCCTCCGTCATTTTCTTCATCATCTAAGTTCTTCTGATTAAATCTAGCATATCATAAGGCAAGGTATTTGCTGCCTCTTTCAGAGAATAATTTTCCAAATTATTCACATTTTGGCGTAGTTTTTTGGCATACTTGGCTGTTATCAGTTTAGCTTCTTCGTATTCAAAGATTGCCTTACGTTCGAGATAGTAGCCTCGTAGCATTTCATCGATATTGTTTGGCTTGATGCGATTGATAACCCGCTCAACAAAGGCACCACTTCCGATAATGGCCGTCTCGCGTAGACGAGACTCTTGCATAAAACTAATCAGAGAACTCTTGTAAACCCCTTTGAGGTTTTCCAAACTCTCGATAATCAGCTCTGTATTTTCCAGATACAACTCTGAAATCTGATCATAGTCAACTGCTAGTAGTTTACGAGATTCTTCATTCATCCAACTACGGAAAGTTTTGCCAAAGGTAAACATTTCATGAAGTAGAAAGCGCAGTATCCGTAAAGAAACTAGGAAGTAATAAGTCACTCTAGAAGCGAAATTCCGATTGATACTCTGCTCCATGTTTTTTAGGTAACGTTGGTAAACTCGATAGCCACGCTCGCTGATTCTATTTTCTTCGTAGGCTTGCTCCAAACCATCACTCTCAATACTCAAGATAAGAAGTTTGAGGGACTCCCAGTCCTCTTGGACTCTCTTATTTTCCAGACTAAGGATGAGGTTTTCAATCCGACCATGATAGTTATCAATAGCTGCATAAAGAGGAAGTTTGTTCTTGTGATGGTCCAGCTCTTTTTCTAATTCTGCAGCTACATCATTCAGAATCGCAATATGCATCAAATGATCCTTGCTTTCCTCTTGTTCCTCAGATAAGTGAGGGAGAACCAGTAAACCCGTTAAAAAGCTCAATAGTGTAACGCCTGCTACAAGGAAGAGTAACAGAGGATATTCTTGCTCCAAATGACTTGGTATGAGGAGAATGGTCGCGATAGATACTGTCCCTTTGACACCAGAGAAGGTCAAAAGAAGCATATCTTTCATGTACTTATGAATTTTTTTCTTAAGTAGACGCGTCCTCATAAAGTAAAAACCAGCAATCATGATAAAGCGGATCGCAAAAAGCAAGAAGGTCAGAGCGACAACTGAAAGCAGTAAAAGAAGGGGATTGTAAAAAGAATTAGACAAGATCGGCTCTGCTATCAATTCTAATTCCATTCCCAAGAGAACAAAGACTGATCCGTTTAGCATAAAGGTCACGGTGTGCCAGACGGTCTCCGTCACGGTATCTACTTGAGCCTCAAGGAGCGTAATTTTTTTGAATCGACTGGCCTTCAAAATACCTGCAACCACTACTGCAATAATCCCTGAAACATGAAACTCTTCTGCGATGAAAAAGGTCATGAGTGGCAAACTTAGCTCTAGCAATAGTTCACTGGCTATATCTATCGCTCGCACACTCAGTAAAAAGGTATGCAAGAAACGATTGACCATAGCCGTCACAAAACCGACTACAAAACCACCAAGAATAGAAAGTGCTAGGGAAGTTCCAGCTTGGCTGAGAGAAAACGTTCCTGTTGTCCAAGCAGCCAGAGCCATCTGAAAGGCAACCAAACCAGAAGCGTCATTTAAGAGCCCTTCCCCTTTTAGGATATTGGAAATCCGTTTAGGAAAACGAAAACGTTCAGAAAGAGACGCAAAGGCAACCAAATCTGTTGGCCCAAGTGCCGCTCCAACTGCTAAACAGGCGGCTAAAGGAAGAGTCATCCAAAGGAAGTGAGCCATACCTCCTAAGCTAAAGGTCGAGATAAAAATTACAGGAAAAATCAGAAAGACGACAATCCGCCAGTGCTTCAAAATGGACGTAATATCCGCTTCTTCCGCCTCCCGGAAAAGTAAGGGACCAATAACCATGGCCAGAAACAGCTCTGTATTGAGATGAAAGTCCGCATCGGGAACAAATAAACCAATCCCAATCCCCAGAAGAATTTGTACAAGAGGAAGGGGCAAAAAAGGGAGAAGTTTATTGGTCGTAGTTGAAATGATTAAGACAAATAAAAATAGAATCAAGTAAATGAGTAATTCCACACAATTCCTCCTTAATCTTTTTTACAACAAGATTCAAAAATCTCCTTTTGCTCTTGGATTTTCTGATCAATCTTAGAACAGTCTTTGTGCTCAATTTTTTTCTGGCATCGTTCCATTTCAAGAGCCACTAATTTTTTCTTAATTTTAAGCATTTTCTTGCTCATATGTGCTTCGTCGAGCACCCCGACTGCTCGCTCGTGATGCGTTGACTCGACAAAATTTTGGCGCATTGCCTCAAGCTTCTCACGAAGGTATTGTTTATCCATGTCTATACCTTTCTAATTTTTCAATCATAACTAAAAACGGTGGATTGTTGACCTGGTTGAGGGTTCGATAAATGGCAGCAGTGTACTCTTGTTGGTTCAACTTACTAACAAAATCCAACACAGCATCCCTCTCGCTGTCTCCTCCCTCATGACCATAGTAGATCATAATGGCAATCCGTCCCCCTTTAACAAGCAAATGGCACAGCTTTTCTAAGGCTTCGATAGTAGTCTGAGGTTGAGTGATGACGGATTTGTCAGCAGAAGGCAGATAACCAAGATTAAAAATCCCTGCCTTAGCTTCTGTCACAAACTGGTCTAGTGTCTCATGCCCTTGCAAGATTAACTGGGTATTTGTCATTCCAGCCTGATCCAAACGCTCTTGCGTCTTCTCCAAAGCCTGCTCCTGGATATCAAAGGCATAGACTTGCTTGGCTAGCTTGGCTAGAAAAAGGGTATCATGTCCATTACCCATGGTCGCATCCACTACAATATCCTCTTTTGTCACAACTTCCGCCAAAAAATCATGCGCCATCTCAAGTGGTCTTTTCATTTACCTTTCTCCCATCTCTTATTGTATCTTTTATACAATAAAATAAACATCACAATTATAATTAAACAACAGACTTGCGCTACTCCATTTCCTAAGATACTTTTGTAACTAAGTAAAAGAATATTCACTGATATTTGAAAAGGCGAAATAAGTAAAATAATAATCCCTAAATAGAAAGTAGATTTTTTATCATAACTTTTCCAAGTTAGTACTTCAAAAATAATTAAATTAATTAATAATGGAAATAATAAAAGTAGACTCTGTAAACTAACAATTTCCCATTGAAATATAGGAATCATTGAAATCGAGACCGATATCCCATTTTCTATTAAGGTTCGTACCCTATCTAGCATTTGCATTTTTTTAAAATTTTTTTGGTATGTAGTGAAGTATTGATTGACTCTTTTTGTATTTTTGGGGTTAAATTTATCTGGTTTCACCTCATTTATAAGTATCGTCATTATATCTCTAAAATCATATATCAAGAGCAATGAGAATATTAACCCAATAATTAATACTGTGACTTTCACACAGTCAAATCTGTCAAAAAAAGTTAGAAAAAAAGATAGAAACATTATAATAAAAGAACAATTATTAATTAGTTTGAATCTATTTTTTGCACTTATTTCCTTCTCTTTTAAAAATTCATTACTCAAATTGACATTACGTGAACTAAATTTTTCTAAATACCTTCTCATGTTACTCCTATACCTCAACTTTGCATCCTTGCACACTGCCGCGGCGTCTCATCTCAGTTTCAATAGCATTTAGCACTTCCCATTTATTGAGGCTCCACATGGGACCAATCAGCATATCTCTAGGCGCATCTCCCGTGATTCGGTGGATGATAATATGCTTGGGAATGATTTCCAGTTGGTCACAAATGACCTTGACATACTCATCCTGACTCATCAGTTGCAAGCGTCCTTCGTGGTAATCTCGCTGCATACGAGTATTTGTCATGAGGTGAAGCAAGTGCAGTTTAATCCCTTGAATATCGTTATCCGTTACGCAGCGGCGGACATTTTCGACCATCATCTCATGAGTCTCACCGGGCAAACCATTGATCAAATGGGAAACAATCTCAATCTTGGGATATTTCCTCAAGCGTTTTACTGTTTCAACATATAATTCATAAGAATGGGCACGGTTAATCAGGTCAGAGGTTGCTTCAAAGGTTGTCTGTAAGCCCAATTCTACCGTCACATGCATGCGTTCCGATAACTCAGCCAAATATTCAATGGTTTCATCGGGTAAACAGTCTGGCCGCGTTCCGATATTTATTCCTACTACACCTGGCTCGTTGATAGCCTGCTCATAGCGTTTCCGAATCACTTCCACCTTTTCATGAGTGTTGGTAAAGTTTTGAAAATAAACTAGATACTTTTTAACATCTGGCCACTTGCGGTGCATGAAGTCGATTTCCTTATAAAATTGCTCGCGGATAGGAGCATCCGGTGCCACAATGGCATCTCCAGAACCCGAAACCGTACAAAAGGTACAGCCCCCATGAGCCACAGTTCCATCGCGATTAGGACAATCAAACCCCGCATCAATAGGAACTTTAAAAGTCTTTTCTCCAAAGAGTTTTCGATAATAATCATTCAAGGTATTATAAGATTTCATAATTTTCATTATAACAAAAATCACTAACAATCTCAAAAGCCTGACTTTCCTACAAATTCCCTTGTTTCTCATTTCCTTTAGTGATTTTTTATGATACAATATGGGTATGATTTTAATGAAAATAGCATCTATTTTATTATTGATATTAACCTTGGTGGTTTGCTTTATTGTCACCAAGCTTTTCGGACTCAGGAAAATAGGATTTAATTTCGCGGATGTAGCTTTTCCACTTTTGGTATTCGAGTACTATCTGATTACTGCTAAAGCCTTTACCCACAACTTTCTACCGCGACTTGGTGTCGCACTTTCTCTCCTAGCAATCCTCCTTGTAATCTTTTTCCTTGTCAAAAAACGAAGTTTTTATTACCCTAAATTCATCAAATTCTTCTGGAGAGCTGGTTTTCTCCTTACTCTAATCATTTACATAGCTATGATTGTCGAATTGTTCTTACTGAAACAATAATGGAATCTCTAGAAAATGCCTTCTAGGGATTCTTGCTTTCTCTCCAAAATTACACAGATAGTAAAATTATACGATTTTACACAAAGAAAAGTCCTTAGAAACTTGTATTCTAAGGACTTTTTATCTGAGACGAGAGTTTCTCTCAGGTCTTAAATAGCAAATAAGGTATCAAAAATATCTAATCCTCTTTTTTGCCTTTAGTGGCTACTAGTCCTGCACTCAAACCAAGAAGAGCTAAGCCTGCCGCTACTGCTGCTTGACTTTCTGCACTTCCTGTATTTGGTAACTGCTCTTTTTGAACCTGACCAGCTGCACTTGAAGCAATTTCTTTTGTATCTGCTTTTTCTGAAACTTGTGGTTTTGTAGCTTCTTGCGGTACTGGTTTAGTTGTTTCACCAGCCGTACCAACTTCTACAATGCGATCTTGAGCCATGACTTTATCATAGCTTTCTTTTTCAGTTCGCTTGCCATTTTCAACTCCGATCAAGTGAACACGAATACCTTTTTGACCTTCTTGGAGAACACGAGTTTCTCCTAGGTACAACTTATCAGACTTACGCTCCTGAACCTTGAAATCAATTATTTCTTCTTCGATTACAAGTTCTGGTCTGTTAAGGACAAGGTTCTTCACTTCATCTTCTGGAAGGGAGGTTCCTGGTTTCGTTCCAACCAAGACGATGCGATCTGTCGGAGCTTCTACCACTTCACGGAGTTTTTCTTCCTTAGTCCCGTCAGGATTCATTGATGTGAAAATACGTTCTTTACCAACTTTTCCTTCTTGTTCTACACGAGTTTCACCTAGATACAGTGTTGAATCTTTTTTCTCAACTGTCTTGTAGGCCAAATCGTTTTCAACAAATTCGAGTTTTGGAAGTTCTTCTTGTACAGCAGCAACAGTCTTCTCAGAAACTGGTTTTTCCTTAGTCAAGTGGATACGGTATTCCTTGACTTGTTTTCCACTTTCTGAAACAAGGCGAACAAGTACTGGAAGGCTATCGTCTCCGCTATCTACAACTGTTGAAGCTACTTGATTGCTTTCTTCGACTGAAACTTTTGGACGTTGACCTTTATAGGTGATTTGGTAGTCTTGACGATCTTCAGCGAAGTCAGGAAGTTCTTTTCCATCTACAAAAATCTTCGATTGAGTGCTTTCTTGAGGCAATTCGCTTGGAGCAAGGAAGGTCATCTCAATTATCGCAACACCCTTCTTATCCGCTTTGCGCTCCATACGCCATCTCATGGCTTTGGCTTTCACAGCTTTAAAGGTAACATTAATTTCATCACCAGCTTCAATGTCTTTATCCGCACGATAAGGAACAGCTTCCCAATTTTTTGGATTGTTAAATGGATGGTCTGCGTCGTAGGCTTGGTAGTTCGAATAGTAGGTTAGCACTTCAAAGTCTGGACCGATATAGCGTTCTAAAACGAGTTTAGATGGAGCATCCGTACCACTATCTGCAAAGAAGCGAAGTTTTGCTTGATCAACAGTACGCTCTACAATCTTACCATTTTCACGGAAAATAACACCTACTGAAACTTCTGGATTAGCTGAAGGTGTTGCTGACCAGTTTGTCCAACGACGATTTTCTGAATGATCTCCATCATTGATATAGTCTACACGGTCATGTGAACTTGGATCAATATCATTAGTTGCGGAAGCAAAGGCCTGGTTACTGTTTTCATCATACTCTGGGTTATTTGAAAGAGCTTCACCAAGTTTGTCTGTCACTCGTACGGTGAACTCAGCAACAAGATCACTACCAAGGACATGGCCTCGAACGGTAAATTGACCTGCTTTTGTCAGATTTTCTGCTGGAACTTCTTCCCATTCAACTGCCAAGTCTTTTGTTTCGTAACCGTCTTTACCTGTGAAGTAAACAGGAACCTTAGTTGGCAATTCAAGCGGTTGCCCTACTTGTAGCAAGCGAGCTTGTTTGACCGCGGCAACTGGTTTACGAGAAAGCAAATCTTTATTGCTTGTAAAGTGTAGACGGTATTCTCCTAGGATGTCGCCATTTTCAGCTTTCGCGATAACACGAACTGGCTCACCTTCACGAACACTTGGAACGACGGTAGCGAGACCATTGTTGCTAACACTTGCTGTTACTGCAGGAACTTTTCCATCTACAGACTCAAGGTAGTAGTCAGTCAAATCAGGGTTAAAGTTTGCTAAGTCTTTACCGTCAACTTGGATTCTTGTTTGTCCTTGTTTAGCTGCCGCAACTTGTTTCGCAAAGATTTGTACTTCTGTGATAGAAGTTCCTTTCTTGCTATCAAGTCGAACCATACGAATGCGAACCGCATAGGTCTCAACCTTATCAAAGCTAAAGTGATTCATTTCTCCAGCCTTGAGTTGAGCAGGAGCTTTTAGATTTGTAACAGGTTTCCAGTTAGCTGGATCGTTAAAGGCATGTTCTTCATTGGCTACAAAGCTAGGGTTTTTAGGCGCAGTTGGAACAGTATTACCGACATAATACTCGATCACATAAGACTTCGGTACACCGACTCCGTGGTCTTCGTGGAATCCGACACTAAGATTATCAATTGAACGTTTGCTCAAGATACCTGAATCTCCAAACAGAACACCAACTGAAGCTTCTGGGTTAGTACGATTCCAGTTTGTCCAACGGTTGGCTGGCCGGTCATTAAAGGAAATCAATTTATCGTTGACGTTTGAAACAGGATCAGTTGGATTTGAGTCTGAAGCAAAGGCAAGTGGCAATTCTGAACCTGTCCATTGGTCAGAAATGTTTGCACCTTGCTCAGTCTGAGCAGATACGCGAACATGAAGTTTAGTTGTTAATTGCGTACCTTCTAGGTGACCAGTGACTGTAAAGACACCTTCCTTAGCGTACTGGTCTGGTTGAATCACGTCCCATGTAACCTTGGCAGATGAAACGTGACCATTTGAATCGTAGGTACGAACACTTTCTGGTAATTGTGGTGCTTCTGCGATTGGGGTTGTCACACTAACTTCTTCAACTGAAACGATGCCTTCTACAGATACTTTAGCACGCGCTTCAAGATCCAGACCTTCAACTTTACCTATAACTTCAAAGGTTTGATAGTGATCGAGTTTTTCTTTTGGAATGGCTTGCCAAGTGACTTTGTGGGCTTTAGGGAAACCTTTGTCATACTCAACTGTTACTGTTACTGGAAGACTTGGTTCCTGATGCAAATCTGTGACTACATTTACAGGGCGGATAGATTGCGCAATCTTCTTCTCAGTATTGGCCTGAATCGTGAGATCGATTTGACCTGTAGCCCCCTCATATTCTGCTTTGAGAGTGACTGTTCCTGGCTTATGTAACTCAAGCATTCCTTTACGAACTGCGACTTCCCCTTCACCACTTGTAGAGAAGTTCACCTTATCTGCTGGTAAAACTGCTTGTGTTCCGTCTTGATAGTGAGCAAGGACAGATAATTTGACTGTTTGGTCTTCTTTGAGGCTATCAGCTTTCTCCACTTGTAGGCTCAAATGGTCAATTTTTGGCGCTTCTTCGAGGAATTGAATAGCATACATTTGAAGAGGGCCACCATCATTTGGTTGAACAAAGATGCTTGCACGCATGCCGTTTGCTGCGCTTGCTTGCACTACTGTAACAGCTGCATTTTCGGAACTTGCTGTGACTTTAGGCAACTCAGCTCCATAAGCAAGAGTACGGTATTGCATTGGTTTTTGGCTAGTAAGTCCTGTGACAGCTTCACCACCAACAGTTACAGTCGGTACTGCAGGTGTTGCAGCTTCGCCTTCTTCTACTACAAGGGTAGCATGAATGGTTTCGCCAGCTAATTGACCAGTCATTTGTATACGTGATCCTGCAACTGACAGTTTAGCTTTATCTGCTTCCGCAATCTCCCACTTATCAACTTCGTATTCTTGAATGCTTCCATCTGTTACAGCAATAGAAACGTATTTATCAACTGCATTCAAATCTGTTCCTGGGGCAACACGTTTAACTGTTGGTAGTTCTTTCGCAATTGCTAGAACCTCAACACGAGCCTCTACCTCACGTCCGTCTGCCATACCTTTAACTGTCACAACTCCAGCTTGGCTCACATCAACAGAAGACCATGTTACTGGACGTTTTTCACGACTGCCATCACTATAGACAAAGGCGACGGTCTTCGGCATTTTCGGTTCTTTCTCGATAACAGTACGTACTTTTGGTACCTCTGTTCCTAGAACTGTCTTTTCTTGTCCTTCTTTCTTACCAGTAAAGACAGTGACTTGGTCCGATTTCAAGAGATCTGAATGGGCTGTTAATGTGAATTTACCTGCTTGTTCAGTTGATTTGACAATGGCAACCCCTTTACCGTTAAAGGCTCTACGGATCCAAGAACCGTCTGGTTGCGCCTTATAGCGTTCACGGCTGGCTTGTTCCCCATTATCTACACCGACCAGTTGACCTTGTCCATGCAATTGGAAACGAACCAAATTATTGGCAGTTGGTACCACATTTCCTTCACTGTCTACGATTTCGTAGTAGATGTAGGTCAAGTCTTTTCCATCTGCTGCGATTGCATGTTCTTCCTTAACGAGGCGAACACCTGCAGGTTGGCCTGCAGTCGTAATCTTATCACGTGCAATTTCTTTTCCAGCTTCATCGCGAGCTACAGCTTCCAAGGTACCTGGTTGGTACGCAACCTTCCACTCAAGATAGAGTTCCTTAGCATTGGCACCTTCTTGGTAGGTACGGCCATCACTGGTTTGTTTTTTGTTGAACTTTTTAACACCGAGAGATTGACCGTTCAAGAACAATTCAACGCTTGCAGCGTTTGAGTAGGCACGAACTGGAATCTTACCTTCTGAATCAGCAACATTTGCTTTTAGACTAGGATCTTCCCAGTTCCAGTGAGGAAGGAGGTGCACCATTGGTTTCTTCTTGGCAGAAACCCATTGGCTTTGGTAGAGATAAAAGTCATTTTTTGGAATACCGGCTGTATCTACGATACCAAAGTAGGAGCTCTTAACGGGAGTTTGGTTTTGGTTGTGCCATGGTGTAGGCTCACCGATATAGTCCGTACCTGTCCAGATAAACTGTCCAGCATAGCCAGCGTTGTCACGGTCAAACGTCCATGAATCTGTTGCCGTTTTACCCCAGTTAACTCGGTCATTACCATAGTCAGACTGTTCGTAATGACGTTCAGGGCCGTTGCTATGTTTCAATTCATGTTCAGGACGATAATAGCTACCACGTGTACGGGTTGCTGATGATGTTTCTGAACCGTAAATCAACCAGTTTGGATGTTTCGCCCGAAGTTTCTTGTAGTTATCTTCTGAGTAGTTAAAACCAACTGCATCCAGTTCTTCGGCAATCTTCTCATGACCACCACTACCATCACCAAAGCGGAACTTATCTGCTCCCATGGTAACGTAACGAGTTTTATCAACATCCTTGATAACTTTAACTAGACGTTTAACAGTTGCTAGAGAGTGGGCGTCACCATTGGCTTCACCGATTTCATTCCCGATAGACCACATGAAGACAGCTGGGTTATTTTTATCTCTTTCGACCATGGTACGAAGATCATAGTCAGACCATTTTTCACCTTTTCTAGCTTCTGGGTGAGTGGCGTCTTTTTCAAAGAAACGTCCGTAGTCATAAGGTTTCTTGCCATTATACCACGTATCAAAGGCCTCTTCCTGAACGAACAAACCAAGTTCGGCTGCGATTTGCAAGGTCTGTGGACTTGCAGGGTTATGAGTTGTACGGATGGCGTTAACTCCCATCTCCTTCATTTGTTTGAGACGGCGATATTCTGCCTTATAGTTTTCTTCTGCTCCAAGCGCTCCGTGGTCATGGTGCAAGGAAACACCATGGAATTTAATGCGTTCACCATTCAAAGAGAAACCTTCATTTGGCGTCCAGTGATAGTAACGGTAACCAAACAAATCCTTCTTAGCATCCACCAACTGACCATCACGGTATACACGAGTAATCAATTCGTACAAGGCAGGTTTGTCATTTAAAACGGTCCAGAGTTTTGGTTTTTCAACTTCTAAAATAGCATCAAGACTTGTTGATTCATGTGCTTTCAAGGTACGGCTCGCTGTACGAACCAAGCCTGTTACAGCCTGACCACCACGTGCAACGATTTGATACTCTGCCACCAGTTCATGGTCTTTATCATCTGTATTGACGATTTTGCTGGCTACATGAGTTTCAACCTTGCCATGTTGCTGTTCTTCAAGTTTTGGTGTTAAGATGGTTGTTCCATTTTTCTCAACATGAACCTTATCTGTCACTTGCAAGGTCACATCACGGTAGATACCACTACCTGAGTACCAACGGCTACTTGGTTGTTTGTTAACCGCATGGACAGCAATCACATTCTCACGACCATCTTTGTGAAGGTATTTGGTGATATCGTATGAGAACTGGTTATAACCATTTGGATAATGTCCCACTAACTGGCCATTGACATAGACTTGAGAGTCCATGTAGACACCATCAAAAGTGACACGAACATTTTTCTTGAGATCTTTTTCATCAAGTTTAAAGGTCTTGCGATACCAAGCTTCACCACCATTGAGCTGTCCACCCTCGTTTTGGGCAGGTGACTGATGATCAAAATCGTTAAAGATACTCCAGTCGTGTGGGAGATCCAATTTTTGCCATGTTGATACGTCTGCATCTGATTTCACAGCTTCTTTAGGGTTCGCATTGAGTTTAAAGTGCCAATTTTGATTAAAATTCACTTTTCTATCTTCAATCATTTGATTCACTTCTTCATTTGTCGCAGCTTTCAAATCTTCCTTGACAGGCTTTTCTTGACTTGAAGCTTGAGATTCTACCTTTGGAGCTGTTTCTTCAGGTTTTAGTGACGCTTTCTCCTCTTTTGGAACTACAGGTTCATCTTCTTTCTTCTCTGGCTTGCTCGCTTCAATTGGAGCAGCTTGACTTTGGTCGACACTTGTAACATCCTTGTGCTCTGCTACAGTTTGATCTTCTTTTTCCTCCACTGCCGGACTTTCCTCTTTTGCTTGTTCCACAGTGCGGGTGATAGGAGTTTCATCAGCGAAAACTGGTGATTCTCCAACAACACTTCCTCCAAATAGAACCGCACAGGTTCCAATCATCACAGAGCAAGCGCCTACGGCAAACTTACGAATGCTGTAGACTCTTTTACGATTCCAATGGCTTTTTTCCATAAAATCCTCCTCCAGTAACCGCTTCCATTTTCTTGTAAGCGTATCACTTTTTCATATCCTTTTACCCTTATTTTATAAAATAATATAGGAAATTTCAATACCTTAAACACAAAAAATCATATTTTTGATTGTTTTTTCTAAAATTTGTAGAAGATTCGAAAAAAAGTAAATGTAGATTTAGAACAAAAACAAACAGTTTTTTTGGCACTCAGTTAAATATTATAAAAAAGTTCCTTTTGTAAGGAACTTTTTTTACTTATAATTAAAGATCCCCCCAGCCAACTTATCAGCTAGCTTGGGAAAGAGGGTATAAAACTTATGGGCTAGGTTCAACAAAACTGGGAGATTGAGTTCCCGTTTGTTTTTTCCTATGGTTTTGACAATCTTTCTAGCGACTACATCTGGTTCTAAGAGAAAGCGGTCAACCGACTTGAGGTAGGTCCCATCTGGGTCTGCCTGGTCAAAAAAGGCAGTACGAATCGGTCCTGGATTAACCGTCGTTACATAGACATCATAGGGCATCAGTTCGAGACGAAGAGCGTTTGAAAATCCAATAGCCGCAAACTTGGTCGCCGAGTAAAGACTGGACTTGCTAGTCGCTATCAAACCTGCCATACTGACGATATTGATGATATGCCCCTTTCGACTTTCCTTCATACGAGCTGCAAGACGACGAGACAGATTCATCAGGGCAAAGGTATTAACCTCAAACATCTGGTGAATTTCTTGATCAGAGATCTGGTCGAAATCTTCAAAAATTCCATATCCTGCATTGTTAATCAAGACATCAATCTTGCCATAACGGAGATAGAGGTCAGCTACCAGAGCTTCTAGGGCTGAGTCATCAGTAATGTCGATTCCAATCCATTCCACATTAAGATGATTTCCGTAGAGTTGTGCCAGTTTTTCCTTGTTTCTACCTAGCAAGATCAATTGGTCATTTGGCAAGAGTTTGACCATTTCTTGGGCTAAGCCACCGCTAGCTCCGGTAATGAGAATAGTACGCATACTTATCCTTTCTCAATCTTCTAGATTTCCACTTCTTCCAAGTCTTTAACCACATGGACATTCTCAAAAATACTAGCTGCATCTTTTTTAAGCTGGCTGATATCTTTTGAAAGGAAACGAGCACTGATATGATTGAGCAAGAGGCGCTTAGCACTGGCTTCTGCTGCTACTTGTGCTGCCTGCATATTGGTTGAGTGACCGTGATTGCGAGCAATTTTTTCATCTCCCTTGCCATAAGTCGACTCATGGACAAGGACATCGGCATTGACAGCTAAACGCACACTAGCATTGGTTTTGCGAGTGTCTCCTAGAATAGTAATAATCTTACCCGGACGGGGAGCTGAGATATAGTTAGCTGCCTTGATTTCAGTTCCATCTTCTAAAACAACGTCCTGGCCGTTTTTGATTTTTCCAAAAAGCGGACCAAATGGGACACCAGCAGCCTTGAGCTTCTCAGCATCCAAGGTTCCTTCTAAGTCCTTTTGCATGACACGATAGCCAACACAGAAAATAGTGTGGTCCAGCTCCTCTGCATACACAGTGAATTTATCGGTCTCAAGGATTTTCCCTAGAGAATCTTGGTCAAACTCATGAAAATGGATGCGGTAAGGCAGACGAGAACCTGACACACGAAGACTAGTTAAGACAAAGGACTTGATTCCTTGAGGTCCATAGATGTCCAAATCTGTCTGCTCTTCATTGGCCTGAAAGGCACGACTAGAAAGGAATCCTGGCAAGCCAAAGATATGGTCTCCATGCAGATGAGTGATAAAGATTTTGCTGACCTTCCGTGGTCGAATCGTGGTTTCTAGAATGCGATTTTGCGTTCCTTCTCCACAGTCGAAGAGCCAAACTTCGTTAATCTCGTCCAGGAGTTTCAGGGCGAGGCTTGAAACGTTGCGGGCTTTAGAGGGCTGACCAGCCCCCGTTCCTAAAAATTGAATATCCATTTGATACTTTCTAATTAATCAATATATAACATGGCTGTGCGGTTTTCCGATCGGAAATAGCGCTTACCAGAAAAAGCAACAGCTTCTTGCAGTAAATCCTCTTGGCTGTAACCTTTGAGACGTTTTCGACCATCAGCCAAGCTTTCTAAATCAGTCAAAGCTGTGAGATTCTTCACGCTAACAACTTCCTCATCTCCGACAGGCTTCATGTAAATTTTTCCAGACTCCTCAAAAACTAGTTGATGGGGGAAAATTTGCGCAATCTCAAAGAGCAAGTCAGCAGCGATTGCTTCCTCAGCTTCTGAGAAAATCCGGCCAACCCCCTCACTCTCATAACAAAAACCAAAGGATTTGCCAGATAAATTAAGACGAATGAAAGGCTTATTTTCAAAGGTGAAACTTGGCTCAGCATTATAGAGGTTCAATTCCTGGCTTAGTTCTGCAAAATAATCCGTCGCAGCTTGAGGACTCTTTTTCTGGTAGAGTTCTGCAAAGTAAGCATTCACGACACTGGGCGGAGGGGTGATGAGAGCCATCTTCTCTTGCTCTGTTTTGCCAGCTAGAAGTTGATCTAGATAGACCTTATCCAGACTTGTATAGCCCCCATATTTTAGAGCCAAGGTTTTAATATCAGTCATAAAATTCCTCTAACCTCCATTTATTTTTCTCGGAAATGTAGCCTGTAATCACTTCTCCATCATCTTGGTAGTAACGATCTTCAAGAATCGCTACACTTTCCAAATCATGAATCTTGTAAGACTTCGAAAAGGGCACGCGCAGTGTAAAGGGTTCGAAAATATCCTTGATTTTCTCTAAAAATAAAGCCTGCAACTGTTCTCGACTATCTTTAGACTTTGCCGAAATAAGAGCATGTGGCGTTTGAGTAGGCGTAAAGTCCTCCACCAAATCCGCTTTATTGTAAAGGGTCAGGCGAGGAATATCCTCCATGTCCAAGTCTTTCATGATAGACAGAACCGTTTTTTCATGCTCCTCATGGTAAGGATTGCTGACATCAATGACATGAACCAGAAGATCCACATGCTTGCTTTCTTCCAAGGTTGACTTAAAACTGGATACCAACTCTGTCGGCAAATCTTGGATAAAGCCAACCGTATCAGTCAAGGTAACCTGTAGATTGCCCCCAAGATGGATGCTCTTCGTCGTCGCATCCAGAGTCGCAAATAGCTCATCTGCCTCATACTGGGTCTTGCTGGTCAAGGTGTTCATGATGGTTGATTTCCCAGCATTGGTGTAGCCAATCAGACCAATTTTAAAGGTGCTTGATTCCAGACGTTTTTCTCTGACTGTCGCCCGGTTTTTCTCAACCACTTTGAGCTGACGCTCGATATCTGTAATTTGATTACGAACACTACGACGGTTCAGTTCCAGCTGACTTTCACCAGGTCCACGGGAACCAATTCCCCCAGCCTGACGGCTGAGCATAATCCCCTGACCAACCAAGCGAGGTAAGAGGTACTTAAGCTGGGCCAAATGCACTTGGAGTTTTCCTTCATGGCTTCGAGCCCGCATAGCAAAGATATCCAGAATCAACTGCATACGGTCAATAACTTTAACACCCAGAACTTCCTCTAGATTGACATTTTGCCGTGGTGTCAGACGGTTGTTGACAATGACAGTGGTAATTTCTTCTGCATCCACCATCCGCGCAATCTCTTCCAACTTACCAGAGCCGACGAAAGTCTTGGAGTCATACTTTTCCCGTTTTTGCCTGTAGCTATCTACAACGACTGCCTCAGCTGTCTTAGCCAGACTGGCCAACTCTTCCATAGAGAGGTCAAAATTATCCATGCCTTGCAATTCCACACCTATGAGCAGGACTCGCTCCTCTTTTTTCTCCGTTTCAATCATTTAAAAACTCCTCTATCTGGCTTAAAATGCGGTCTTGAACTCCAGGCTCTCCTATCTGATAAAAGGTGACCTGCATGCGATTACGGAACCAGGTCAACTGACGCTTGGCAAAACGACGAGTCGCCTGCTTAAGACTCTCGCACGCTTCCTCAAGAGTTTGCTCCCCACGGAAAGAAGGAAAGAGTTCCTTGTAGCCAATGCCTTTAGCAGCCTGCACATCCGGGTAATGATCAAAGAGCCACTTGGCCTCATCCAAAAGACCAGCCTCAAACATCAGATCCACTCGGCGATTGATACGTTCATAAAGCTGACTACGCTCATCATCTAAGCAGATAATCAGAGGTTCATACAAAGTCTCTTGATTTTCCAAATCCTGACCAAAATGAGCAATTTCCAAGGCACGCATAGCACGACGACGGTTAAACTGGGAAATTTCAAGGCCTACTTGATCCACAAGATGGGCTAATTCCTCATCTGTATAAGAGTCCAAGCTAGCCCGATAAGCTAAAATCTCCTCATGAGGTGTCTCTCCACCTAGATGGTATCCTTCCAGCAAGCTCTGGATATAAAGTCCAGTTCCACCAGCGATAATGGCTAGCTTGCCACGGCTTTGAATATCCTCAATAGCCTTCTTAGCTTCTGAAACAAAATCAAAAGCCGAGTAAGACTCGGTCACCTCTCTGACATCAATCAAATGATGAGGAACAGCAGCTTGCTCCTCTGGGCTAGCCTTGGCCGTCCCAATATCCAACCCTCTGTATACTTGCTGACTGTCGCCACTGACCACCTCTCCACCAAAGCACTTGGCTACTTCAATAGCAAGGGCTGTCTTCCCAACAGCAGTCGGTCCAACAATCACAATTATTTTTGTTTTCATCTTTTTTCCTTGAAAAATTCCCATTTTTTCGTTACTATTATTATATCACAAAAAGGTCAGTCAGAAAAATGCTACCTCTTGAGGAGCCTGACTGTTCGGGAAGATAAAGGAGGAAGACTCATGGCTAAAGGATTCGCTAAAGGTCTTGTAACAGGTGTCGCAGGCACTGTCGCTGCCGTTGCAGGTGCAGTATACGCAATTAAAAAGAAAGTGATTGAGCCAGAAGAGCAAAAAGCAGCTTTCATCGAAGAAAACCGCAAAAAAGCAGCTCGCCGCCGCGTATCACATTAAGCAACAAAAGAAGTTGAGAAATCTCAACTTCTTTTTATTTTCTTTTATACTCAATGAAAACCAAAGAGCAAACTAGGAAGCTAGCCTCAGGTTGCTCAAAGCACTGTTTTGAGATTGTGGATAGAACTTCAGTAACCATATCTACGGTAAGACGACGCTGACGTGGTTTGAAGAGATTTTCGAAGAGTATTAAATAGCTAGGTCAAACTTCAGCTGTGGCTTAACCGGATCATAGTCAACTAACTCAAAGTCCTCCGCTTTGATGTCAAAGAAATTGGTCCCATCTGGTACATTCAAGACCAAACGTGGTTGGCAGTTTGACGGCTCACGGCGGAGCAATTCCTCTGCTTGTTCAAACTGATTATCATAGATATGAAGGTTGTTGATAAAATAGAAAAACTTCCCAACCTTCCATCCAAAATGCTTGGCAATCATCATTTGAAGAGCCACGTACTGCATAGCGTTAATGTGGTGGGCCACCAACATATCGTTAGAACGCTGGGTCAAGGTCGCATCCAGATAGATTTCCCCATCAACGCGACGGACATCAAACATGGTCTGAAAGGCGCATGGAAGGAGGCCGTCTGTCTCCTCAAATGCTTGGTAATCCCAGAGTGAGATGATATTGCGACGATTCCAAGGATTGGCTTCCAGCTGCTTGAGAATCTTATTAATGATATCGTGTTTCTTAACGACTGCCCCATAACGCTCACCAATAGTTCCCGTATCTCCCACTTCCCAGTCATTCCAGTAGTGGACATTGTACTTATCATTGAGAACATCTAGGCTATTAGACTGATCTTGGTAAATCCAGAGTACTTCCTTGATGGCGGATTTGATTGCAATGGGACGCAAGGTTGTGATGGGAAATTCCCCTTTAGACAAATCATACTCCGCAAAGGCACCCGTTACGTACTTGGAGTTGGCAACTGTCCCATCCTTGTACTTAGGACGCGCTTGCTCAGAAAAGACTCCGTCTTTGAGGATTCGTTCAATATTTTCTTTAAAAATCGTGTCTGCTTTTGTCATTTACTCTCACCTCATTTATTGTCTTAACTAGTATAGCATAAAAAAAGAAAGGAGGAAAATCACTGGCTTTAAAGTAGTGTTTTTCTCCTTTTATGATCTTATTGCAATACAAGTGATGCTGCTCCAATAACTCCAGCGTCATTTCCTAGAGTTGCAAGAGCCAATTTAGTAGATGTGCGTACTTGTGGGAAGGTATTTTCATCGTACACTTTTTGAACACCTTGTAGAAGGAATTCTCCCGCAGCTGACACCCCACCACCGATAACGATTGTTGAAGGATTGAGGATGGAGCCGATATTAGCACAAGCAATTCCCAAGTAACGTGAGAAGTTACGGTAAACGATCAAGGCAAGGTCGTCCCCTTCTTTTGCAAGGTCAAAGACAGTTTTAGCAGTTACTTCTTCTCCGTCATCAATCAAGCGTTTCAAAGCTGCATCGCCTTCGTATTCATCTGCATAACGACGAGTCAAGTTGACAATCCCTGTTGCTGAAGCGACTGTCTCAAGACAGCCTTTTTTACCACAGGTACATGCGATTGGTTGGTCAAAGTCAACAGTGATATGACCAAGCTCTCCTGCCGCACCAGCAACACCGTGAAGCAATTTGCCTTCTGCCACGATACCACCACCAACACCAGTACCAAGTGTCATAAAGACAACGTCCGGTTGGTTGTCACCAGCCCCCATCCAGCGCTCACCAAGAGCAGCTACGTTGGCATCATTATCAATGAAGAATGGAATGCCCAAGACTTTTTCAATCTTTTCTTTAATCGGTTGAAGGGTTTTCCAGTTTAGGTTGTAGGCACCGATAACAGTTCCTTTTTCACGATCAACCACACCAGGTGATCCCATTCCAATACCTCGGAAGTCCGTAGCTGACAATCCAAGCAAGTCCAAACGATGCTGAATAGACTCAATCATATCATCTACAATATGGCTTCCTTCGTCTAAAATATTGGTCTTGATAGACCATTTTTCTTGAATTTCTCCCTCTTGAGTTAAAATTGCAAACTTGATAGATGTTCCACCAAGGTCAATCCCAATAATCTTTTGACTCATCGTCTTCTCCTTTTTAATTGAAAATGCTTACAAATATAGTATAACAAAATCGTCTGTTTTGTGCAAAGGTTTGCGTTATTTCCCTAGAATTTGTTTGCTTTATGGTTTCCACAAACCAGAAGCATCCACATAGTAGCGACCACCATCAACTCGCTCATTCTTTGCCATTTTACCATCTGATTTCAAATAGTAATTTCCTTGCCAAGTATTACGAGCGTATGAACCATCTGATTTCAAGTAGTACCAGGATTGATAAGAAGAGTCATAAATCCATTCACTTTGAGCCATTTTACCGTTCGCTTTGAGATAAAAAGCGCCTTGCCAAGCATTTTGGGCATAAGATCCATCTGATTTCAAATAATACCAATCTTGGTATGATGAATCATAAATCCATTCACTTTGAGCCAGCTTTCCGTTTGCTTTAAGGTAGTAACTTCCTATCCATGTGTTTCGTGCATACGAACCATCCGATTTGAGATAATACCATCCCTTGTAATATGAGTCATATATCCACTCACTCTGAGCCATTGTTCCATCTGATTTGAGATAGTAATCTCCTTTCCAAGAATTGGTTACTAGATTACCATTGTCAGAATAATAATACCAATATCCATCCTGCTTAACCCATCCACTAGAAGAAACTCTATTCTGTGAACTAGACTGGCGTGGTTTAAAAACACCTCGAGGAGCTTTTGAGCGTTCACAGGCAACTCCATCACCATCTTTGTCTAGTCTTGAAGAATATCCAGGCTCTCCTCTATGGATATCAGAATAGCCATTTTCCCACGCTTCTGTACAATTTGAAAAGTGAATTGTATCATTAGCAAAAGTCGGTTGAGCGAGCATCATCAACGCAGAAAAGCTAGCTAGACCAGCTTTAAAAAGAACTGTTTTTTTCATCATTTCCTCCCATAAAATGACATCGTTTTCCTCTTATTTTATCAAACTTAATCCAACAATTCAAACAATTCAACATATCCATTATGTTTTTTAGTTTATGAAGTTTATTTAGAATTCATTTCCAACTCATACAAACCTCTGATTGCATTACAGCCATAGATAGCTTCTGCTTGGTTCAAGTCCAGCACAGTCAAGACTTTTTCTTCTACTCGTCCTGTTTCCAGCAAGTGCTGACGGTAAATTCCTGGCAAAATTCCAAGTCTGATAGGCGGTGTATAGAGTTTACCATTAATTTTTAAGACCAGATTTCCAATAGAGGTTTCAAGCAATTCTCCTGCTGCATTATGGTAAATGATTTCCTGTTCCCCTAGACTTAAGTGTGGTCTATTAGTTGTTTTAAAGTAGGTAAACGCTTGATTCAAATCTGCTTCTTGCAGACAAAGTTGAGCCTGACAGAAACTTGGACTAAGGGGCGTTAAGATTTGGCTACTGAGTTCTATCTCTCCAGATTTGCTGAGGGTAACTCGTAAGCGATAGTCTTGATTAACATCACAAACTTGGCACTCTTTCTCTATCTTTTGTCTCAGGTTTTCTGAATCAAAAGGATAGGCAAAATACCGACTCGCCTTTGTCAGTCTTTCCAGATGTTGACCTTCAAACAACAAGTTTTTCTGGCTGATTTTCCCAGTAGTAATCAGTTGGAAACATGCTTGTTTACGATAGAGAACAGCCGCCTTTTGATGAACTTCACGGTATTCAGACTCCCAGGTACTATCCCAAGTAATCCCTCCGCCAACCCCATAGATGGCTTTCCCTTGATGCAGTTGAATGGTCCGAATGGCGACATTAAAAATCCGGCGCCCATTTGGAAGTAAGAGACCAATCGTTCCGCAGTAAACTCCTCTTGGTTGAGGCTCCAAGTCCTTTATAATCTCCATAGTCGCAATTTTCGGTGCTCCCGTTATAGAACCACAAGGAAAGAGCGAACGGAATATTTCTACAAGGTCTACATCCTCTCGCAACTGACTCTTGATGGTAGAAGTCATCTGCCAAACGGTCGAATACTGCTCCACCTGACACAGACGCTCCACGTGCTCACTCCCCACCTCAGAAATACGGTTCATATCGTTGCGCAAGAGGTCCACAATCATCATATTTTCAGAGCGATTTTTAGGATCCTGCTCCAACCAACTAGCCTGTTCTAAATCTTCTTGGTCAGTCAACCCACGCTGAGTCGTTCCCTTCATTGGTCGCGTAGTCAACTCACGGTCATTTTGCTCAAAAAAGAGTTCTGGGCTCATGGAAATCACTGCCATCTCATCATGTTCAACATAGGCATTGTAGCCCGCCTCCTGCTCTACCACCATACGATTGTAGATGGCAAAAGGATTGGCGCTTAAGTCTTGCTTGAGTTGGACGGTGTAGTTGACCTGGTAGGTGTCCCCTTGACGCAAATGACGGTGAATCTGGGCAATAGCCTCTTCATAGTTCTCTGCAGATGTTTCTTCCTGCCACCTTGAAGGCAGATCTATTTCCTCATAAGCCAGAGGCATAGACGATGTTTCCACCCTATCATGAACTGTAAAATATAGCAGATACTCTGCAAGTAAAGGAGTCTTATGAACTGCTAATTTCTCCTCAAATGCAGGTGCAGCCTCGTAGCTGACATAGCCCACTACATAATAGCCCTGCTCTTGGTAGCTTTCCACTTGTGCCAGCAAGTCCGCTACTTCTGATAAGTCTCTCGTTTTTAACTCTTTGATAGGCTGAGTGAAGGTGTATCTCTCCCCCAAAGCCCTAAAATCAATCACTGTTTTTCTATGCATACCTTAAGTATAGCACAAAAAAGCCGACCTAGAACAGCTAAATCCAGCTTTGTTTATTGATTTCTATAACGAAAAATCTTCTCTACCTTGTTTTTTTCTACTTTTTGGCAATTCTCCATCAGATAGTACCCCTTCTTCTTGTAAATACTGGTCTTATTTGGAGCACTTTGCACAAGAATTCAACAAAAAAGAACAGAGGAAGTCATGGTATCTATACCATTTTTCCTCTGTCTTTTGCTTTTCTTCTGTTACTACAGAATGATTTTACGACTTTCTGATAGAATCTTGTGGATACTGCGCACGCGCACCTCCAATTAATTTTGGACGACTAGCTAGAGCCGTTACATGGGCATGCCCAATTTCTCTCAAAAGAGGGCGAATCGGAACCGGAACATGCTTGACATGCATGCCAATCGCAGTATCTCCGATATCCAATCCAGCATGGGCCTTGATGAATTCAACCTCAACTGGATCCTGCATAAACTTGAAGGCTGCCAACTGACCCGAACCTCCTGCATGAAGTGTCGGAAGGACACTGACGATTTCCAGACCAAACTGCTCTGCCACCTGACGTTCAACAACGAGGGCACGATTAACATGTTCACAACCTTGAACAGCTAGATGAATTCCTTTTTCCTCTAGGATATCTAGGATGGTTTTCACGATGATTTCCCCAATTTCTTGACTGGATTCCTTGCCAATCTGACCACCCATCACCTCACTAGAAGAAAGGCCCAAAACAAAGATAGCTCCTTGCTTCAAATTAGCCTTGTCTATTACATCTTCTACAATCTGGCTTGTTGCTCTTTGAATGTCTTTTTCCTTCATACTTGATACCTCTTTTGTCACTATCTATCATATCTTTTTTTACTGATTTTATCAAGGCCAACTAATCATTCTGATTTTTAAAAGCAAAACTCCCAGAATAGACTGGGAGTTAGCTCATTACTATTTTATTAATGCATATTTCAACTGTCGTCCCTTGTGAAGGTGCAGAATCAATCTTCATCTGGTAATTGTCTCCAAAATGAAGTTTGAGTCGTTGATCGACATTTTGTAGACCAACTCCCCCACGTTTGAGCTGACTTTGACTACTATCGCTAGTAGCTTGGAAACCAACACCATCATCCTCAATGCGGATGACAACCCCTATATCCTGTCTCTGAACAGAAACTTTAATATGGCCCTGACCTTCCTTCTCCTTAATACCATGGTAAAGAGCATTTTCTACAAGAGGTTGCAACACCAACTTGGGTAAGACTAGGTTACCAAAAGCAGGATCTTCATCAATCTCATACTCCAGCTTATCACCATAGCGTTGTTTTTGGATAAAGAGGTACTGGCGGACATGATTGATTTCATCAGAAAGAGAAATCAAATCCTTGCCTTGATTGAGCGCCAAGCGGAAATAGGTTGCCAAGGACTTGGTCACCTGAACCACTCGCTGACTATCCTGAAATTCAGCCATCCAGATGATAGTGTCCAAAGTATTATAGAGGAAATGGGGGTTAATCTGACTTGATAGGGCTTGAAGTTCATACTGCCGGGTCGCTTCTTCCTGCCTGCGCACATCTGCCATCAGCTGATCAATCTGATCCAACATGGCATTAAACTGGCGAGTCACTTCTCTCAGTTCATAGGCACCAGCTTCTTTAGCACGCAGATTTTGTGTACCAGAAGCAATTTCCAGCATGGTTTCTCTCAGATCCTTCAAAGGGGCAATCCAGCGTTTGAGACTGAACCACACCAAGCAGAGACAGGCAAGAAGAGATAAGGCACTAGCACCAAGCAAGGTCCACATGAGTTGACTCCGAACCTGGTCTAACTTCTCCAACGAAGACACGCCTATAACCGTCCAATCAGTTCCTGCAATCTGTTCCTGACTGACGTAGGATTGGTGATCCAGCGTATAGCCCTGCCCCGTCTCGATGTAGGGTTTCATGGCCTCCATTTCACTTGCTGAGCTATAGACAGTACGTTTAGGATGGTAGACAAATTCATGGTTTTCATTGATGATAAAAGCAAAGCCCTGCTGGCCCAACTGGAGTTGGTTGAGATAGGCTTCCAAGGTTTCGTAAGAAATGTCTAATCGAAGCACTCCAAGATTGGCCCCCTCTGCATCAACCAGTTCCTGAGTAACAGAAATGACCCACTGACTGTCTGATTTACGAGCTGGTGTCAAAACTGGCTTAGCTCCCTGATGAATAGCCTTTTGGTACCAATCCTCAGCCATCATATCTGAGGAAGTTTTCATCTGCACACTATCATCTGTAGAAATAACCTGACCGGATTTGGTGACCAGTACCACCGTTTTCAAGTCCTGGTCTGCCTTTAAGATCGTCAAAAATAGATCTCGGATTCCCTTGACTTGGTCTTGGTTAGGATTCTCAGCATAGGCTAGGACATCCTTCTGCTGGGTCAAACTGGTAGAGGTGGTTTCTAATTTTTTGATATAAGACTGAATAAAGTGGCTAGTTTGGCTAATGATCGTTTGGCTATTGCCCTCGATAGTAGCCTCAATGGCTGATGAACTAGATTGATAATAGAAAGTCCCGACCACAGCTAGGAGAATGAGAAAGACCAGAAAGATGGAAATAACCATTCTTACTAGGAGAGAAGAACGCTTCATCGGCCTTCTCCCTTCTTAAACTGACGAGGTGTCACACCTGCAATCTGTTTAAAACGTTGGGTAAAGTAGTTCATATCTTCAAATCCAACCTTTTCGGCTATCTCATAAATCTTTAAATCCGTGGTCAGAAGCAAGAGCTTGGCTTGTTTGACACGCTCTCTCACCAGATAATCCTGAAAAGGCAGCCCCAACTCTTTCTTAATCAAGGAACTCAGATAAGTCGGACTAAAACCCAATTCACTGGCCAAAGACTTCAAACTAAACTGACTGTCAGCTAGATGGGACTGGATTTTCTGAGCAATATTTCCCTCAAACTTATCGGTTAATAAATCTTGTAACT
Source organism: bacterium (assembly GCA_905221415.1). Lineage (GTDB taxonomy): Bacteria > Bacillota > Bacilli > Lactobacillales > Streptococcaceae > Streptococcus. The sequence continues at coordinate 90,582 of CAJNDC010000003.1, read as the reverse complement.
GCTCTTCTTTTTCTTCCTTGTCTAGTTTTTGCTTGATTTTCCCCAACATTTCCTCAATGTCCTGACGCGAAAAGGGTTTGAGCAGATAGTCATCGACACCGAGTTTGACAGCAGACAAGGCATAATCAAAATCATCATAACCTGTCAAAAAAACTAGGTGAACCTGAGGATAGGTTTCTCGTACCAGACTGGCCAACTGGATGCCATTTAGCTGAGGCATGTTGATATCGGTTAAAATGATATCTGGCACCTGCTTTTGAATCAAGTCCCAAGCCTGTCTTCCATTTTCAGCCTGACCGATGATTTCCATACCGTAGGCTGCTACATTGACCAACTTGGTCAAGCCTTGTCTAACCAGATACTCATCTTCTACGATTAAGATTGTGTAGGTCATGCTCTGCTCCTTTCCCACTTACTAGTATCAGTATAGCAAAATTCCACTCTAACTGCTTAGGAAAGACTTCTTAATCAACATAATCTAGTAAATAAGCATAACCTTTTTCTTCCATTTGGGCTTTGGGAATAAAGCGGATAGAAAGACTATTGATACAGTAGCGCAAGCCCCCCTTGTCCTGAGGCCCATCTGTAAAGACATGGCCAAGGTGAGAATCTCCAACTCGGCTCCGCACTTCCATACGCGTCATATTGTAGGACTTATCTTCCTTGTAGGTAGCAACATCTGGACTGATAGGTTGGGTGAAACTAGGCCAGCCACAACCAGACTCAAACTTGTCCTTTGATGAAAAGAGGGGTTCGCCAGTTGCCACATCCACATAGATACCGGATTCAAATTTATCCCAGTAGCGGTTTGAAAAAGCTCGTTCTGTTTGATTTTTCTGGGTAACTGCATACTCCTCAGGTGACAAGGTCTTTTTCAATTCTTCATCACTGGGTTTAGGATATTTGCTGGCATCAATGACGGGATAGGCAGCCTGATTAACATTGATATGACAATAGCCATTTGGATTTTTCTTTAGGTAGTCTTGGTGATAATCCTCAGCCACCACAAAATTCTTCAAGTTTTCCTTTTCAACTGCCAGAGGTTGGTCGTATTTCTTAGCCACCTCATCAAAGACTTGGTTGATCACCTCCAAATCCTTGTCATCTGTGTAATAAACACCGGTACGGTACTGGGTCCCCACATCATTTCCTTGTTTATTTTTGCTGGTTGGATTGATAATGCGGAAGTAATGAAGCAGGATTTCCTTGAGGGAAATTTGATTGGCATCATAGGTAACATGGACAGTCTCTGCATGTCCTGTTTGGTTAATCAATTCGTACTTGGTTGTTTCCCCTCTACCATTTGCATAGCCTGAAACGGCATCTGTCACTCCAGGCACGCGTGAGAAGTATTCCTCCACTCCCCAGAAACATCCCCCAGCTAGATAAATTTCGTGCAAGTCTGCGTCTTTGTTAATTTCTGTTTTTTTCACTGTTTTTCCTCCTTGGCTAACGGATGCTTTCTCAATTTGCGAGCTATCTGTCTGCCCTGCATTTCGCGTCAATAGAAAATAGAAACCGGTTATGGCTAGGAGAATGACCCCTGCCAAGACAAAAAGTTTTACTTTATCGTTCATAGCCTTTCTCTACCCCATTTCTTTCAATGTCTTTAAAATCATATCCTTATCCATAAAACCTGGTTGCGTTTTGACCAGCTTGCCTTCCTTGTCTATAAAGGCTTGAGTTGGGTAAGAACGGACACCATAACTTTCCAAGAGTTTACCTGATGGATCAATTAAAACTGGAAAATTTTTATAATCTAAGCCCTTGTACCAGTTCTTAAATTCAGCTTCCGCTTGTTCTCCCTTGTGCCCAGGAGATACCACTGTCAAGACTACATAGTCATCACCAGCTTCTTTAGCAATTTCATCCGTATCTGGAAGACTAGCTAAACAGATGGAACACCAAGAAGCCCAGAATTTAAGATAGACTTTCTTGCCTTTGTAGTCAGATAAACGATAGGTCTTACCATCTACTCCCATCAGTTCAAAATCAGCAACCGCCTGACCTTTAGTCGCAGTTTGCGCACCGACTTGTTCTGTTTTGGTTTGCTCCTTCATAGTAGACTCGTCTGACATGTTTTTAGCCGAACAGGCTGCCAAGCAACAAATTGAGCCTACCCCAAGGAGACATGTTTGCCATTTTTTCATTTCTTTTTCCTCTCTATTCAAATAATGTAGTCAAAATGGAAGCATTTCCCAAAAGCACCAAGATTCCCATCACGATAATGAGGAAACCACCCACTTTTTTGAGGGTCCCGAGGTAAGGATGCAGTTTTCGGAAATGTTTCAAAACATAGCTGGAGGCAAGAGCTAGAGCCAAAAATGGTAGCGCTAAGCCCAGCGTGTAAACCAACATGAGACCAGCTCCCTGCCAAGCACCTGAACCACCTGAAGCCGCCAAGGCCAAAACAGACCCGAGAACTGGCCCCACACACGGCGTCCAAGCAAAACTAAAGGTCAACCCCAGTAAAAATGCCTGACTATAACCGTTAGCGTTTTTACCCTTTCTCTTTAATTGTAGCCTTCTTTCCTTGTAGAGCCCCTGCAAATGTAGGACTTCCATCTGGTGCAAGCCCAAGAGAATGATAATCGCACCCGTCACATACTGAAACCAAGAAGCATACAGCAAATTGCCTAAAAAACCAGCTCCATAGCCCAGTAAGATAAAAACAAAGGAAATCCCCGCTATAAAGGCCATAGTTCGCAATAAACTAACAAGTGAGATTGAAAATTTTCCGCTGGTAGCCTGAGCACCATCTTTGTCATCCAACAAGACCCCTGCATAGACAGGCAACAAGGGTAAAATACAAGGAGAAAAGAAGGAAAGAATTCCAGCAAGAAAAACACTGATAAAAAAGAATACATTGTCCATATCTTTTCACCCTTCTTTCTTTTGATAAGTCTATTATAATTCCCAACTCTGAGAAAAAACAGGGACAATGATAGGGAAAAATAGGAATTTAATCAGTTTATTTAGAAATCTGGCACAAAAAAAGCCAGACAAGGTCTGACTTTGGTAGATACAGAAAAGAAAATCACCTATCTTCCCTGCTTATCTGGTAATAAATAAGGTCCGCAACGTAGTCTTTTCTCTCCACACGATTGGCAATAGTTTTTAGATAGGACATTCCCGCTTTTTCCATGACACGGCCTGAAGCTGGGTTGAGACTGACGTAACGAGCTCTGACTTTTTGAAAGCCTGCTTGAGTAAAACAGAAGTCTAGCACAGCTTTCAAGGCCTCTGTCATCATACCTCGGCCCCAAAAGTTTTTTCCTAAAACATACCCAATCTCACAGCTAGAGTCACCCTCATCCATTTCAACAATGCTGATATCTCCTATCACTTGCTCAGGGTTTTCTTTGAGACAAATGGCCCATTTGTAATAGTTGGGATTGGTATAGGAGGCAACCCAATTTCGAATCGAGTTCCGAGTCACCTCAACATCAGGATGAGGATCCCAGGTGACATAGGCCAGATTCTCAGCAGATGAAGCCCAATTTTGAAACATAGCTTCCGCATCACTCTCCACAAATCTTCTCAAGATTAAGCGTTCTGTCTCTAACATTTGCGTACCGATTGCTTTCATAATGTTACCTCGCTTTCTAAGCTTAAAGCTCAAGCTAAAAAGGTCCACAGGATCTTTTTACTCCCAAAAGTCATCAAATACGGTGATTGGTAGGTGGCGTTTGTGTTGGCCTTTGTGCCACCAGTTTTCAATAGTCGCTTGGGCTTCTGGACTGATGGTTTTGCCTTCAAGGTAGTCATCAATTTCATTGTATGTGACTCCCAAGGCTACTTCGTCTGCAATACCTGGTTTTTCTTCTTCCAAATCTGCTGTTGGGATTTTTTCATAAAGGGCTGGGTCTGCACCAAGTTCCTTCAAGAGTTGTTTTCCTTGACGTTTATTGAGGCGGTAAAGAGGGAGAATGTCTGCACCACCGTCACCAAACTTGGTAAAAAAGCCTGTGATATTTTCCGCAGCATGGTCTGTTCCAATGACAGCTCCGCTATGGGCACCCGCAAGGGCATATTGGGCAATCATACGACTACGAGCCTTGAGATTTCCCTTGTTAAAGTCTGAAACAGGACTTCCTGTCGCTTCGACTGCAGCTGTCATAGCATCAGCTGATTCCTTGATATTTACAACTAGACTGACATCTGGCTGGATGAAAGCAAGAGCTTTTTGAGCATCTGCCTCATCTGCTTGCACGCCATAGGGCAGGCGGACAGCAATAAATTGGTAGCTGTCATCTCCTGTCTCTGCTCGCATTTCTTCCATAGCTAATTGCGCCAAGCGCCCTGCTAAGGTTGAGTCCTGACCCCCAGAAATCCCTAGTACAAAGGTTTTAAGGAAGGGGTGTTTTTTTAGGTATTTTTTTAAGAAGTCAATGGAACGACGAATTTCTTCCTGGGCGTCAATCACTGGCTTGACACCCAGTTGCTGGATAATGGTCTCTTGCAAACTCATTCTTCTTCTCCTTCACCAAGAGCTTCCTTGCGCATCTTATCAATCAAGTCCATCTTATCTTGCCAAATATCACGCGCCAAGTCTACTGGGTAATGTTGCGGATTGAGTACCCGTTTATACTCATCCCAAAGCTTGTCAAATTCTTTGCGAGCATAGGACTGAATCTCAGTCAAACTAGGCAAGTTGTAAACTAATGTTCCTGCTTTGAAAATATCCACCAAGAGAGGAACGGCATCAAAATTTCGAACGGTCTTTTTGATGTAGGTATAAGTTGGATGGAACATCTTGATTTCTGTCATGTCACTCACATCCACACCATCATAAGTGATATAGTCGCCTTCTGACTTGCCTTTTTCACGACTGGTAATGCGCCATACTTGCTTCTTACCTGGCGTTGACACTTTTTCTGCATTATTAGACAGTTTGATGGTATTGCGCATCTGACCATTCTCATCTTCGATCGCAACAATCTTATAAACTGCCCCAAGAGCTGGCTGATCATAGGCTGTAATCAGCTTGGTTCCCACACCCCAGACATCAATCTTGGCCTTTTGCATCTTGAGGTTGAGAATGGTATTTTCATCCAAATCATTAGAAGCATAGATCTTGGCCTCTGTAAAGCCAGCCTCGTCCAGTTGCTGACGGACTTTCTTGGAAATGTAGGCAATGTCCCCAGAGTCGATACGAACGCCTTTAAAATTGATCTTATCACCCAACTCACGCGCTACCTGAATGGCAGCTGGCACACCGATACGCAACGTATCATAAGTATCTACTAGAAAGACACAGTCACGATGGGTTGAAGCATAGGCCTTGAAGGCTTCATAGTCGTTTCCATAAACCTGTACCAAGGCATGGGCATGAGTCCCCAAGACTGGAATACCAAAGAGCTTCCCGGCACGCACATTGCTGGTTCCATTAGCGCCACCAATCACGGCTGCGCGTGTACCCCAGATAGCTGCATCCATTTCTTGCGCACGACGTGTCCCGAACTCCATCAAGGGTTCATCTTCGATAACCGAACGAATACGTGCTGCCTTTGTCGCTATCAAGGTTTGAAAGTTAACGATGTTTAAAAGAGCCGTTTCGACCAATTGACATTGGGCTAGAGGTCCTTCAACCTGCACAATCGGCTCATTAGCAAAAACCAAGTCCCCTTCCTGGGCAGAACGAACCGTCAACTCCAACTCGAGATTGCGGAGGTAGTCTAAGAACGCCCCATGATAGCCAAGAGACTCCAAGTAGGCGATATCACTGTCTGAAAAACGCAAGTCTTTAAGATAGTTCACAATTCTTTCCAAACCAGCAAAAACTGCATAACCGTTGTTAAATGGTTGCTGGCGGAAATAAACTTCAAAGACCGCCTTCTTATTGTGAATCCCTTGGTCAAAGTAAACTTGCATCATATTGATCTGGTACAAGTCCGTGTGCAATGTCAAACTATCATCTGGATACATCTGTTTTCCTTCTTCCTTCTTTATAAAGGTATGAACGTATTCTACCACTTTCACACCATCCGATAAATTTAGTACTATTATAACACATTTTACCGAGATTGATAAAAAGCTAACAAACTATTCTCCATTCTCCAGTTCATCCATATCTTGCTCAAACTTTTTTTGAGCCCATTCGCCATAACTTTTAAGGCCGAGATTACCGATAAAAACCCAAGGAAGGTAAATCAGATAAGTAAGCACCCAAGCAGATAAGTATTTAACGTTCAAAGGATTGTGCTGATAAATTTCGATGTTGAATTGATAATTCTGCAACATCAAGAGACTCGTAATAGCGAGAGTTACCAGCAAACACCCTCCAATCGTAAAATGAAAACGACTATAGTAGGTCACTCCAAGTTGTCGTGCACGATTGAAAAAGAAGAAAATTCCTAAAAGAAGAGTAAACAGAAGAATATCAGGATTAAAAAGAGCAGGTGCTAATACAGCCACCAAATAACTTAGCAGAATGAGCCCAATAAACATATAAAAAGTCTCTGTCCCAGCTTTGTTAAACAGTTGTTCTTCTCTTTCGTCTAGTAATTGATAATAAAAAAATCTATTTTTCATCTTCTTCCTCCCAAACTTGCTGATTTCTGCGATTCAAGTATAGGATAACTCTATCCATAGAAAAACTCCCAACGAGATAGATGATAACTGCTAGAAGCACTTTTAGGGAGTACTTCCAAGTCAATAGACTGACCAGTTCCTCGCGATTGCCTACGATATCAATCAATAAAACCACTATAGAAAATCCCAAAGCAGATAAAATTCTTTCTTTTCCAGTATTCTCAACAATATCTCGAATATCAATTCCTACATACATGCGGCGAATAATGGCATACAAACCTACTCCAATCAATAAAAGTAATTCTGGTGAATAGGATAGAAGCGTTAAATTAAAAATATAAACTTTGACAAAAATTTCCAGTGCCAAAAATAGGCACATTCCCAAAAGAATTTCTCCTGAAATCTTTCCATCCAATTTTTCCGTACGTTCATCTTTGATCACAAGTTTTTTTCTATTTTTCATCTTCTTCCTCCCAAAATAGTTGGTCTAATGTTTTTCCTAAGCATCTGCAAATGGACTGGCAGAGCGAGAGACTCGGATTGTATTTTCCAGCTTCAATCAAGCCTATAGTCTGCCTAGTAACACCCACAGCTTCTGCCAAATCCCCTTGTGTTAAATCACGCTCCACCCGAGCTAATTTTAATTTTAAATTTTTAGCCACTAGCGTCCTCCTTCACATTTTTAAAAAGTTGCGCTTCTTTTAAAAACATTATACCATATATCTAACTTTATGCAATATATAAATGTCATTTTGTAAGATTTTATTAACAAAAAAACTCTCTACCACAAAAAATAGAGAGCGTTGCCTTTAAACATAGGATTTCAAAATATCAACGACATCACTTCTTTTCTTGACCTGATAGGCCTTGATGCCCAATTTCTGAGCTGCATTTGTATTGTCCTCAATATCATCTAGAAAGACACAATTTGTAGGATCTAACTGGTATTTATCGAGAATCTCCTTAAACATTGCCAAATCAGGCTTTATAGCTTTTATATCACAGGATAGGACAAAGCCATCTAAAAGCTCCTTTAAGGGAGATAGTTGCTCTTCCAGCAAGTCATAAAATACCTTTAAGGTATTGGACAAAACAAAAATCCGATGACCTTTTTTCTTTAGTTCTGACAAGACAGGAAAGACTTCCCTATAAATATCAATGTAGCTAGGCCAGTTCCAGATAACTTCTTCAACCTTCTTTTGATAGGCCCTGCCAAGCATAGACACAACTTTAAGCACCAACTCTTCTCTAGTCATGGTCCCAAGATCTAATCTTTCCCAAAGCCCCGACTGAAAAATGGTCTTATCTAAAACCAAATATTCTTCCTTCGTATCCGAAACACCTTGCAAAATCTTATCCTTGTTCCATTCTAATAAGACGTTACCCATATCTAGTATGATATCCATTAACCCACCTCCATAGTGATGTGAAGATTTGCTCTTTGATTTTATTTGTATACTCAATGAAAATCAAAGAACAAACTAGAAAGCTAGTCGCGGGTTGCTCAAAGCACAGCTTTGAGGTCGTAGATAGAACTGACGAAGTCAGTAACATACACACGTCAAGGCGACGCTGACGTGGTTTGCATTTGATTTTCGCAGAGTAATAGCTTACAAATCCTTTTGGTAATAAAATCTTTGTCCTGTATAGGGATAGTTTTGCAAGGTAAAGACTTCCTTGTAGCCATGCCTTTTATAAAAATCTGGCGCTTGAAACTGGTAAGTATTGACGAAAGCAAAACAACAGTTTCGATTCTTAGCTTCACTTTCTGCCTGTTGCAATAGTTTTGAACCGATTCCCTGTTCTCGCAATTCCTCTTTCACAAACAAATACTCGATTTCCAACCAATTTCCGAAAGTCTCTGCTACTAAGCCTGCCAAGAGATTGCCCTTTTCATCTTCGACATAAAGATTCAGTGGCTCGCTTTCAGCCTCTTCTCGTTTGGAACGATTATAAGTACGAATCAAATTTCCTATTTCTTGCGCTTTCTGAGACGCCTTATTTTCAAATCTAAAGTGCATCCAAACCTCCTTAGAACTGTTACAGCTTGATTATAATCTTATTTCAATAGACTGTCAAACTAGAAAAAAACTCACCAAGCTGAGTTGATGAGTTCATGAGTTATTTTCTAAATTTCCACTGGCTATAAATTCCGAAACCGATAATCCAGATAGCTGAACCAATTGCTCCCATAAAGGTAGATTCTTGTAAAAAGAGGGTTACAAAGACAAAGATAAAGAAGAGCATGGTTAAAGGATTTAGAAAACGGTAATGGGGCATGAGGTAGCCATCCGCCATGAAGTCTTGTGACTTGCGGTATTTGAGATGAGCCACCATGATCAAGATATAAATCGCGATGTAAACACCTGATGAAGACGCCGTAATCAAAGCAAAGGCGTCGGAAACACCTGGCAAAACATTGATAAAGGCAGCCAGAGCAATCAAGATTGCTGAAGCAATAATAGCATTTTGTGGAACATTATGGCGAGAGAGAGTATCTGCCTTGATCGCTTTTAGGAAGCGATTGGGTGAATCATGAGCAATCTGGTAGAGGTGTCGCCCTGTTGAATAGAGGGTTGAATTAAGAGCAGATGCTGCCGACGTCAAAACAACGAAGTTAATCAGAGCTGCCGCCCACTTGATACCTGCCAGCTCAAAAACCGTTACAAATGGTGAATCTGAAGAAGCAAGTTCTCTCCAGGGAATAATAGACATAATGGCCAATAGAGCACCGCCATAGAAGAAGACAATTCGGAGAGGAATTTCTTTAACTGCTTTTGGCAAAACCTGACGAGGATTCTTCGTTTCAGAGGTTGTCACTCCGATAAATTCAATCATCAGATAGGCAAAAAATACCATTTGAAAGGCCATGACAAAGTTCATGACTCCATTTGGGAAAAGAGAGAATTGATTGCTGATATTTGCCAGACTTGCAGCACCATATGGTGTTTCAAATCCTGTCAAGACCATAAAGACCCCTGTTGCAATCATAGCTAAAATAGCCACAATCTTAACCATAGCAAACCAAAACTCGACTTCTCCAAAGAGCTTAACCGCAATCAGATTGACCAAGGCCAAAATCGTTAAAAAAACAATCTGAATCAACCAACTAGGCCAAGAAGGAAACCAAAACTGAACATAATGCGAAATCGCAGTGATTTCTGCCATACCGATAAAGACAACAGACAACCAATAAGACCAAACAGAGAAATACCCCCAGCCTTTCCCCAAATGACGGGTGATAAAGTTGATAAAAGTATGTTGTTCTGGATCCTGATATAGCATCTCTCCAACAGCCCTCATCATCAAAAACATAAAGGCTCCTGTAATCATGTAAATCAGGATGATAGAAGGTCCAGTAAGGCTGATAGAACGACCAGCACCTAGGAAAAGTCCTGTTCCAATTGTCCCCGCAATGGCCATCACCTGAACATGGCGATTGGTTAAACCACGCTCCATTTTATTTTTTTTCTTATTTGAACTCATATAGTCTCCTATTTATTCAAAAAATCAAAAAGGAGTTGAGCAAGTCAAGACCTCCACTACTCCATTTTCATTCTATTTAGGCTGTTTTTTCAACCTTTAAAATTTTGACATCGTAACTACCAACAGGTGTCTCAATCGTAACAATATCGCCTGTTTTTTTGCCGATCAAAGCTTGTCCAATCGGACTTTCATTTGATACCTTCCCAGCGAAAGCATCCGCACCTGCAGAACCGACAATGATGTAGACTTCTTCTTCCTCTTCACCGATTTCTTGAATGGTTACGGTCTTACCGATAGCTACCTCATCTTGGGCAACTGCATCGCTATTAACAATTTCAGCATAGCGAATTTTTGTTTCTAGACTTGAAATTTGTCCTTCAACAAAAGCTTGTTCATCCTTAGCTGCTTCGTACTCACTATTTTCTGAAAGATCCCCGTACGAACGAGCAATTTTGATACGCTCTACGACTTCAGGACGACGAACGAGTTTCAATTCTTCTAATTCTTTTTCTAACTTTTTCTTTTCTTCAAGGGTCATTGGGTAAGTTTTTTCTGCCATTTTTTCAACTTTCTTTTCTATTACTTTTTTAAAACAAAATTATGTGGAAAACCACATAATTTTAGTTTGAACTACTTGATTGTGTTAATTTACTATTGATATGTTCTGCAACGTTTTGGTCATGCTCTTCTTTTGTCGTTGCAAAGTACACTTTACCGTCTTCAACATTGGCTACAAAGTACAAGTACTCACTCTTTGTCTGATTTATACTTGCTTCAATAGCATCGAGGCTTGGACTATCAACTGGTCCGGGCATGAGGCCAAGATGTGTATAAACATTATAAGGTGAATCAATCGTAGTATCAATTGCAGTATCATCAGCCAAGCTAATCTTTTGGCCAAGTTTTCCTTCAGCATACAAGATAGCAATGTTGCTTTGAAGTGGCATACCAAGATTCAAGCGGTTATAGAAGACTCCCGCAATCAATTTACGATCTTCGGTCTTAGCCCCTTCTTTTTCGACAAGAGAAGCAATACTGAGCAATTCATTAACTGTCAGATTCTTTTCTTTAATCGTAGTGTAATACGGTGACATGGCCTTGTCCATAGCTGCTAACATATCATCAATCAAGCTTTCAACTGTGGTGCTGTCTTTGATAGTGTAGGTTGCTGGGAAAAGGTAACCTTCAAGGCGATAACGAACGCCACTGTCTTTTGTTGGAAGACTTCCAAGAAGGTTTGGATACTTGGCTACTAGTTGGGAGATGAAGGTTTCATCTTGAGCTTTTGCCATGAAAGCATCCGCTGTAAGAGGTTCTTTAAAATCACCTTGGAGTTGACCTACTGTCTGAGCAATTTGCTCTAAGGTATAACCTTCCGGAATAGTTAAGTTTGCAAGCACTGGTTCTTGAGGTTCAGGAGTTCCACCTTTTTGCAATTCTTGAATCAAGTCATCCGTACTCATGCTTTTCTTCAAATTGTAATAACCTGACTTCAAGTCTGAACCCTTATACTTAGCATAAATACTAAAGATAAGTCCATGTTTGACCAAACCAGATTTTTCCAAAGTGCTCCCAATTTGTTGCACATTTGATCCTTCTGGAATTTGAACTGTCATATACTCCTTAGAGCTCGCATCAACAGGTTTCAAAGAGTCTTGAACATAACCGTACCCAAAGTATCCACCAGCAGCCACAAGCACCAAGAGAACTAAAAAGGTTACTAGGAAACCTTTGGCTTTTGATTTTTTCTTTTTCTTGGTTGGTTTTTTACCTTTACGGCGACGGTTACGACGTGATTCCTCCGTTAATCTGTCTGAGGATCCAGTTGAAGCTAGCGCTTCAGCCTTATTCTCAAAAGAAGGAACTGATGTATTGGCCTCTTCTGTCTTATAAGTCACATCTATCTTGGTCGGAGTATCGTTAAATTCTTTTTCTTCAGGTTCCAATTCAACTGGTTCTACCTTAGGTTGAACGGACTCCACTACAGGTTCTTCAGCTGGCTGAATCGGTTCTACTAGAGGTTCTTCAGATTCTACAACTTCAATCTTGTCAATGACAGGCTGTCTAATCTCTTTATCCTCTTTTTCATCCGTTTTATCAGCTTCAGCACTCGAAAGTGGAGGAACACTCGGCGCATTCTTTAGAATTTTATCGACAACAGATAGGGAATCAGCCATCAACTCTTCTGTTGAAGCATCAGATTCAGGATTTGCAGGAGTTACTGAACTAGCTTGAGATGATGAAGCTGTCAGATTTGGAATGTCTACTTCTTTCTCTCTTCTATCTTGTTCTTTTACTCTCTCTAAATCACGTAGAATCTGCTCTTTAAAGCTTAATTTTTCTTCTTCTCTTGATTTTTCAGTCAAAAGCATTACCTCCTTGTTGACAATCCATAATATTATATCTTAAAAGTTACAGAAAAGCAACAAAACATCCATTTCTATAGCTTTGATTCTCATTTTTCAAGGTTGCCAAACCATATCATACCAACTTTCACCCGCAAAGCTTGACTGGGATACCCCCTCGTTAACAAAGCCATTTTTTTCATAATAAGGGATGAGATAGTCATGACAGGTCAAATTAATACCTTCTCGTTCATGTTCTAAAGCGACTTCTTTCAGAGCCCTTAACAGTTTTTTTCCCACGCCCAAGGCTTGTGCCTCCTTAGTTATGGAGAGACAGGTCACAGAGATATAACCTCCAGGTCGATGGCTATAGTCTTTTATCTCTTCTGTAAAGGACTGATCTTGTAGATGACGATGTGGGACAACTGGACCTTCGATATACCCAAGGATACGTCCCTCCTTTTCAGCTACGAGAAAACTGGTCTGAATTTCACGTAAGTGCGCCTCAAAGACCGAACGAGGAATGGCTTCTTCAAGTGAGAAATTCTCCATCTCTATCTCTAAAATTTGATCTAAATCCGAAAATCTTGCTTGTCTGATTTTCATACTTCCTCCTGATAAAAGGGATTTGCCCAAATCAGATACCATTCAGAACCACTGCCATAATGACTTTCTGTAATTTCTTCTTCAACAAAGCCATTCATTTCAAAATATGATAGTAGTTCATCAGGACTCTGCAAAAGAATACCTTGGTGATTTAGTTCGACTGTCACCTGTTTCAAGGCTGCAAGAAGAAGAGTTCCCAGTCCCTGTCCCCAATGGTCAGGATGAATAGTCAATGATTTTATTTCTATCCATTTGGGATGAGACTGAACTTCTCCTAAAATATAGCCCACCAGCTGATTTTCATCCCTAGCTACAAGAAAGGTACCCACAGACTTGCGGATACACTCTTCTAAGGATTGTCGACTCACTGCCTCTTCTGATGAAAAATTAGCTTCTTCAATCGCCAACATTTCATCTAGATCTGATAGGGTAGCTTGCCTTATAGTGATTGGAATTTCCATCTGTTTTCCTTATTGGACGTTGCTTGTCAAGTTAGACAAGAGACGTTCAAATGAATATTCATAGGTTTGGATGTCTCCAGCACCCATAAAGACATAAACAGCATTGTCATGGTCTAGGAGTGGAGAAACATTTTCAACAGTGATAACCTGGTGTTTCTTGTTAATTTTATTGGCTAAGTCTTCTACTTTGACATCACCATGGTCCACCTCACGAGCTGATCCATAGATTTGCGCTAGGTAGACGGCGTCTGCTTGATTCAATGCATGTGCAAATTCGTCCAACAAGGCAATGGTTCTTGTAAAGGTATGCGGTTGGAAGATTGCCACGATTTCCTTGCTTGGGTATTTTTGACGAGCTGCATCTAAGGTCGCAATGATTTCTGTTGGATGGTGGGCAAAGTCATCAATGATCACTGTATCATTGACGATTTTCTCAGTGAAACGACGCTTAACACCTGCAAAAGTTTTCAAGTGTTCACGCACTAAGTTCAAATCAAAACCTGCTGTGTAAAGCAATCCGATAACAGCTGTCGCATTCATGATATTGTGACGACCAAAGGTTGGAATGTGGAATTGACCCAATTCTTGACCACGGAAGTGAACGGTGAATGTTGATCCAGTCGTAGAACGAAGGAGATCACTAGCTACAAAGTCATTGTCCTCAGCTTCAAATCCATAGTAATAGATTGGCGCATTGGCTGTGATCTTACGCAACTCAGGATCTTCACCGTATACAAACAAACCTTTGGTAATTTGTTTGGCATAGTCGTTAAAGGCATTGAAAACATCCTCTAGACTTGTAAAGTAGTCTGGATGGTCAAAGTCAATGTTGGTGATGATAGAGTATTCTGGGTGGTAAGGCATGAAATGGCGCTCATATTCGTCTGATTCAAAGACAAAATATTTGGCATTGGCTGAACCACGACCTGTCCCGTCACCGATCAAGAAGCTGGTGTCTGTGATATGAGACAAGACGTGAGACAGCATACCTGTTGTTGAAGTTTTGCCATGAGCTCCTGCCACTCCCATGCTGACAAAGTCGCGCATAAAGCTACCTAGGAATTCGTGGTAACGTTTGTAGCTGATACCATTTTGATCTGCATAGGCTATTTCAACGTTGTTATCTGGACGGAAGGCATTCCCAGCGATAATCTCCACATCACCTTGTAGGTTCTTTTCATCAAAAGGAAGAATGGCAATCCCTGCCTGCTCTAGACCACGTTGAGTAAAGTAGTATTTTTCAACGTCTGAACCTTGAACCTTGTGTCCCATTTGGTGCAACATCAAGGCTAGGGCACTCATCCCTGATCCCTTGATTCCAATAAAATGATATGCTTTTGACATGCTTTTCTCCCCTACTCAGTAATTCTTGTCAGATTCAACTCTTGGGCAACCTGACGTTCCTGTTCTGTTTGCTTATTCTTTTTATTATAGATTTGACTCTTCTTTAGAAAATCGTAGTTGTTCTTTTTAGCTTTTTCCGTTTGGTTTTTCGGAGTTGGATTCGCCACTTGGCCAACCTCCTCAGCTAAGATATAGTGAGACTGGCTCAAGTTTTTGCTAAATTTGGCAAACTCACCAGGATTTTCCTTTTGAAATGGTGCTGTTGGTTGGTTTCCTTGACGAACAAGTGTTGAACCATTGTGTCGTCTAGTATGACTAACATCCTGAGTCAAATACTTGGCCGAACGTTTCTTCTTCAGATCCGCACGCGCCTCTTCTCGAGCCAATTCAGCATACGTTTTTTCAACTTTTTTAGGTTCTGGGCCTGGTTTTGACTCCTTGTTAGCTGCCGAAGGAGTTACAGCCTGTTCCTCATTGATAGGAGACCATTCCAAATAGTTTTTATCGCGGTAATCACCCTTGATATTGCTAATAAAGTCTGACTCATCGTACAAGTCCATGACTGGCATTTTGGTCAGCATGATCTCATCATCTGACACCAATGGAAATCGATCTTGTTTCATTTTGTATTTCCTTTCAACACTTCATTATAGCGTATTGTCTTGATTTTTCAAGTGCTGGCTTCAGAAATTCCCAAAATTTCACGAATTTCTGCCAGACTGAGACTCGCACGCGACTCCGTACCATCTAAAACTTGGGAAACCAAATGTTTCTTTTGTTCTTGAAGTTCTTGGATCTTTTCTTCAATGGTTCCCTTAGTAATCAAACGATAGACCTCGACCATCTGCTCCTGCCCCATGCGGTGGGCTCGTCCGATAGCCTGGGCTTCGACAGCGGGATTCCACCAAAGGTCAACCAAAATAACCGTATCAGCTCCCGTTAGATTGAGACCGACACCCCCCGCCTTAAGGGAGATGAGAAAGATATCCCTTTCCCCTTGATTAAATATTTTGGTCATCTCTTGTCGGTCTTGAGCAGGAGTTGAGCCCGTAATTTTGAAGGAAGTTAAGCCCAAATTTGGGAGCTCTTGCTCGATTTTTTCCAACATTCCTTTAAATTGAGAGAAAATCAAGACCCGATGCCCACCATCTGCCACTTGTAGCAATAAATCTCGGAGACTATCCAATTTACCACTGGCTCCTTGGTAATTGTCCATAAAAAGAGCTGGCGTATCGCAGATCTGGCGCAAACGCATGAGACCAGATAAGATTTCTACCCGACTTCTCTGGAATTCTTGATCTGTCACTTGTGCTAGGCGGTCTCGCATCTGTTGCAACTGGGCTAGATAGATGGCCTTCTGCTGGTCTTCCAGTTCATTTTTATAGACGACTTCGATCAGGTCAGGCAGTTCTGTAAGAACCTCTTCTTTCTTACGCCTCATGACGAAGGGCTTGATAAACTGCGCTACTCGGTCAGCCGGTAATTTCATAAACTTCTTTTTACTTGGTAAGAGCCCCGGAAGCACAATTTGGAAGATCGACCACAACTCTCCTAAATGATTTTCGATGGGCGTACCTGACAAAGCAAAGACTGCCGGCACCACAAACTGGCGCAAACTCTGAGCAATCTTAGTCTGGGCATTTTTCATGACCTGGGCTTCATCTAAAAAGAGAAAATCAAAAGCCATCTCTTGATAAAGCTTGCTGTCTTGACGAAAGGTTGCATAGCTAGTTACATAGATTTGGTGATTTTCAGAAAGAATCGCTTCTCGATTCGCTTTCAAACCGTGAACGACAGCCAAATCCAACTGTGGGGCAAATTTCCTAAATTCATCTGCCCAATTGTAGATCAAACCTGACGGCGCTAAAATCAAGACCCGACTATGTTCTGTCACCTGACTAGTCAAAAAAGCGATGGTTTGCAATGTTTTTCCCAGTCCCATATCATCCGCCAGAATGCCACCAAAACCATAGTGATGAAGCATCTGGAGCCAACGAACACCCTTTTCCTGATAGTCTCTCAAACTCGCCTGAACCTGTATATCTCCCAAAGGAAAGTCCTCTGGATGAGTCAAATCATGAGCTAAATGCTGAAATTCTTCCGAGAAGGAGATCCTGTCTCGACCTTCAAAAAGCTGAGACAGACTGTAAGCTAGGGATTTCCGAGCTTGAAAAGAACTATCTTTTAGCTCAACCCCCAGTTCCTGCAAATTTTGACGAATCTGCTTGGTTTCCTCATCAAAAAAGTACACTTGATCAGAAGAACTGATATAGAAATCCTGATTGCTGGTCAGGGCTTTAAGAGCTTGATCAATCTCTTCTTGGGCAATCCCTTGGAAATCAAACTGAATCTCCAACAGTCCTCCCTTGGACTCAATCTGAACCTGAGGAGCTTGGACGCTGTAGAGCTGATTTATCTCATCAGACAAGAAAACCTGACCCAACTTCTCAAAAGCTGGAATCGTATGGTGAAAGAAAGAATAAACCGCTTCCGGCTTCAAAGCCTGTCTCCAAGACTGAAAATCGGCCTCAAAACCAGCCCCTAAACAGACTTGAAATAATTGGTTTTCCAAGACAGCATCACTTGAAAAAGGTAATTGTTCCAGCTGTTGACGACTAGTCACCTTAACATCTCCATAGTCAAACTGGATATCTAAGCGGATGCGGCCGTCATCCTCCCTATCAAAGTAAAAGATTGATGAAAAGGGTCTGATTTGCAAGCGCTCAGGAGCAGAAACTGTTCCTAGCTGTCCAAATAAAGGCAGACAGGCGGCTAGGCGGTCACGATCACTGTTGTCAAACTGGAGGCATTTTCTCCCTCTTTCCTCCTTAGGAAGCTCCTTGATTTCCTTTAGTAGGCTGATTTGTTTAGGATTTAAGAGATAAAGATTCCCCTTACGAAAGAGAACCGCTCCCCCATAGAATATGTTAACTCGCTCACTTTCAGAAATCTCCATCTCAAAATAATCGGGATACTCCTGCACGGAAAAAGAGAACAGTTCTGCATCTGGATCTAAATCATGAAAGAGAAGATTTTCATAACTATCAATCTGGTGCTCAAAATGAAAATCCTCCAAATTCATCAGCAACTCCACCCCCTGCTCAAAAAAGGTCAGAGGGAAAAAGAGGTGACGACCTTGATTGGGGAAAAAGAGGTCTTGACTCAGTCCCTCCTCAATCAAGCCACATAAAAAAGTAAGAACTTCTTGACTAGCTGTATCAAAAGCATCCCAAGACAAGTCATTTTCATAGTGTTTCCCAATCATATATGGCTTTCTATGGACCAAGACCTTCAAAAAGAGAGGGATGTCACGAATGACATAATATTTTTGACTATCAACTAAACCGATTCGGAGAGTCCAAAGGAGGCGATTGGTTCCAGCCTCTACCTGACCTTGAGCCGACAAAGTGTAGATTTTTTCTCTCTTCTGAGGTTGGATACGCTCCAAAAAACTACCGCCAAAACTAACCTTGGTTTCGACCTCTTCTTGCTCTTCATGTCCTTTTTCTAAGGCTTGTAAAATTACCTGGCCTTCTTCATCATTTTTCAGATAATGCTCGAGAGCCGCTAGGTGAACACAGTAACCTCTTTTTTGGAAAAAATCACAAGCACAAAAAACAAGATCATCCTCTAAACTGTAGCGCAAGTCTTCTCCCGCCACACGAGTATAGAGGCGATTCCCTTTTTCCTTGATAATCTCAATGTTGCCTGTCTCATAGAGTGTAACCCCCTCCATGCGCAACTTCCCCGGAATCAATTTAGCCATAGTTACCCCTTTATCTTATCTTTTTATTATACCACATTTTCCCCTACGAAAATAGCCTTCTAGGAAGACTTTTCTCCTAGAAGGCTCGATTTTTAAAGTGTAGCAAAAACGGCCACAATGCGTTTGCAAACCTCTTCCAGTACTGACTTCGGCATAGCCACATTGAGGCGGGCATGAAGAGTTCCCTCCTCCCCAAAGTCCAAACCTCGGTTCAAGATAACCTTGGCTTCATTCTTCAAAAGCTCTTGCAAGCGGTCATCGGTTAGGTCATAGGCTGAAAAATCAAGCCATATCAAGTAGGTACCTTGCGGTTTCATGACCTTAATCTTGGTTTCGTTGCCCAAAACATCCACTACATAGTTAATGTGGTCCTCGATAACTTCTTTTAGTTCTCCTAACCAGTCCTTACCATAACGGTAGGCAGCTTCTGTCGCCAAATACCCTAATCCTGAGATTTCATGCTGGTTATTGGCCAACTGGCGTTTTTGGAAAGCCACACGAAGCTTTGGATTTTCAATAACTGCATAGGAATTTTTCGTTCCAGCAATATTAAAGGTCTTAGTGGCACTGCTCAAGATAAGGGCGAAGTCTTTAAAGTCTGGATCAATGGTATTAAAAGACCGGTGTTTGTGACCAAAGAGAGCCAAATCTTGGTGAATCTCATCTGAAACCAACAAAACACCATGTTTTTGGCAGAGATGGCCAATCTTTTCTAACACTTCCTTTTCCCAAACACGGCCCCCAGGATTGTGAGGATTGCAAAGAATATAGAGTTTGACATCCTCTCCCACCAATTCCTTTTCCAACTGGTCAAAGTCAATCTCAAAGAGCCCGTCCTTTTCCACCAAAGAATTGGTAATCAATCTGCGATTGTTCAGTTTGACACTGCGGGCAAAAGGTGGATAGACCGGTGTGTTAATCAGAACAGCCTCTCCCTCTTTTGTAAAGGCTTGAATAGCTGTTGAGATGGCCGGCACCACTCCCTCGATAAAGACGAGGGCATCCTTGTCAAAGTGATACCCTTGTTGGCTGGCTTCCCAGTCCTGAACCGATTCAATCAAAGCATCGCTAGCATAGGTATAGCCATAGACCAACTGATCTGCGTAGGCTTGTACAGCTTGTCGAACTTCAGGCAAAACCACAAAGTCCATATCTGCTATCCAAGCTGGTAGAACTTCTCGATCAGCTTCTGCTTCTTTCCATTTATAGGTATGGTGGCCAAAACGATTGGGCAGGCTTGTAAAATCATATTTTCCCATATCTGTCTTATCCTTCCAAAGCTTGGCGCAAGTCCGCAATCAAATCTCTAGCATCTTCAATCCCGATTGACAAGCGCAGGAGGTCATCTGTTAAGCCATAGGAATGGCGCACTTCTGCTGGAATATCCGCATGAGTCTGAGTTGTCGGATAGGTAATCAGACTCTCTACCCCACCCAAACTTTCTGCAAATGAGAAGACCTTTAAGCTATTTAAAATATGAGGAATACGCTTTTCATCCACTACTTTAAAGGAAATCATACCACCACGTCCAGTATAGAGCACTTCCTTGACAGCAGGTGAATCCTTCAAAAAGGCAACGACTTCTTGGGCATTGGCTGTAGAACGCTCCATACGAAGAGGTAGAGTTTTAAGACCACGAATCAACTGATAACTATCAAATGGTGACAAGACCGCACCAGTCGTATTTAGATTGTAGAACAGTTGTTCATATAGTTCTAAACTATTAGTCA
The DNA here is from genome assembly GCA_905221415.1 of bacterium. Taxonomy (GTDB): domain Bacteria; phylum Bacillota; class Bacilli; order Lactobacillales; family Streptococcaceae; genus Streptococcus. The sequence goes on along the minus strand of CAJNDC010000003.1, from coordinate 70,310 downwards.
CAACCACCCCAGCCAAGACATCGTTGTGCCCGGCTAAGTACTTGGTGGCTGAATGAAGAACGATATCCGCGCCGTCTTCAATCGGACGTTGGTAAATTGGACTGTAGAAGGTATTGTCCACCACTACCTTGGCACCCTTGGCATGAGCTAGTTTTGTAAGTTTTGCAATATCAAATTCTAACATCAAGGGATTAGTTGGCGTTTCGATATAGAGAACATCCACATCATTGTCCAGCTCAGTAATCAACTCTGCTTCAGTATTGGCATAGGTAAAATGGAAACGGCCTTCCTGCTCCACTTGGTTGAACCAACGGAAAGAACCCCCATACAGATCACGAACAGCCAAGACTTTACTTCCTACTGGAAAGACACTAAAGGCCAGTACAATCGCAGCCATACCTGAGCTCGTTGCTAGGGCATAGTCCGCTGATTCAATAGCCGCCAAAACCTCCTCCGCCTTACTACGAGTTGGGTTTTTAGTCCGGGTATAGTCAAATCCCGTAGACTGACCGAACTCTGGATGCTGATAAGTGGTTGAAAAATGAAGTGGCGTCACCAAGGCACCTGTTGCCTTATCTGACTTTATACCCGCCTGGGCCAAAATTGTGTTGATGTGTAGTTCTTTGCTCATACAATACCTCCAAATCTATAGTAACTATTGTACCACTTATTTTCACTAACTCATTTTCTTGTTTTCAAGAGCTAGTTATAGTTTCAAACTATATAAAAACGATAGCTTCCTGAGAAACTATCGTTTATCCTGTTGAATAGACTGGTTATTTAACGTGTTTTGCCAGTTCTTCTTGGGCTTTTTTATTTGAATCTTCTTTTTCTTTCTGCCATTTTTCTTTAGCTTTTTCATACTCATCAGTCGTTACAGTCTTATCTTGCAACTTGAGGTACTTGTATGATTCGACACCCTTATTTCCAGCTTGTGAGAATGGCGCTGAGAATGGAACTGTCTTTCTCAAGCCAGGTGTTCCACCTTGGGAAACGTTTGGAATTGCAAGGGCGCTATCAACGAGCCAAGCTTGAATTTCAGCATACTTTTCATAACGTTTTGCTGGATCTTGCTCTTTATTAGCTTCTTCCAACATTTGAGTGTAGGTATCCAGACCAACCGCCTTAGCCTTGTCATTGACCTCACCTGGTTCTAGACCAAGGTTTTGCAACATACCACCGTTATTGACATTTAGGATATCTAGATAGCTTGATGGATCCAAGTAGTCAGCACTCCAACCGCCATTATAGATATCAAAGTCTTTTTGAGCTGCGGTTTGAGCGAGGTAGCTAGAATTATCGTAGTCATCTGTTGATAACTGTTGGATATCAATAACCACATTCTCAGCTCCTAGAACAGATTCGATGGATTGTTTCAAAGAGCTTGCTTCAAGTACGCCTTTTTTAGCTGATTGGTCCACAGATACATCCAAGTGGATTGGGAATTGCACACCCTTAGCTTCCAATTCTTTCTTAGCTTCTGCAAATTTAGCTTTAGCCTTGTCAGGATTGTAGTATGGGTCTTGCGCGTCCGCAAAGTTGATTCCTTGCCATTCTTGGCCATAGTTGACCATCTTTTCTGAAACAACATCGCCAAAGTCTTTTCCGTTGATACTTACAAAGGTTGGAGGTACAACCAAGTTACGAATAATCTTCGTTGCTCCGTCTTCCCCTTGAGATTGAGCTCCATAGGCTGTACGGTTATAAGCATAGTTGAAGGCTTGACGGAAGTTTTTATTCAGAACTGCTTCTTGGGTTGATTTCTTTTCGATATCTGAGGATTTAGAAGTGAAATTATAAGATTTTCTGTCCAAGTTGAAGTTCAAGTAATAAGAAGTGGCATCTTGCATACTATAGATGATGTTATCCTTGTTCTTCTCTTTAATGCCTTCAAAGCTTGAGCTATTTGGGTAGAGACGCGCGTAGCTGTATACCCCTTCTACAAAGTTACGAGCTAGGGCATCCTGGTCACTACCGTCATAGTAAGTCAATTTCACATCGTCCACAAAGACATTTTTAGCATCCCAGTAATTTGGATTTTTCTTGTATTCGATAACAGATTTTGAAACAAAAGATTTCATCAAGAAAGGTCCACTGTACAAAATGCTAGAAGGATCTACCTTACCAAAATCATCCCCTTTTGATTTCAGGAAGTCTGCATTGACAGGGAAGAGAATGGTTGAAGTTGTTTTAGAATTCCAATAAGGTTCTGGACGTGTCAAAGTATACTGAACTGTTTGGTCATCAATCGCCTTAACACCGACAGTTGAAAAGTCAGTTGTTTTCCCGTTGATATAGTCATCCAAACCTGCTACAGAGTCTTGAACCAGGTACAAGGCTTCGGATTTTTTATCAGCAGCATATTTCAACCCAGTGACAAAATCTTGCGCCGTTACAGGGGCGTATTCTTCACCCTCATAAGTATACCATTTTGCATCCTTACGCAATTTGTAAGTATAGGTCAAACCGTCCTGAGAAACAGTCCAATCCTCTGCCAACGATGGAACATAGTTACCGTATTGGTCATTTTCCATCAATCCATCTACCAAATTAGTAACGATGTCGTTGGTTGTTGCACGGTTTTCTGCAAGATAGTTCAAACTAGATGGATCGCTCGAATAAACATAGTTATATGTTTTAGAAGCGCTACTTGAATTTCCACATGCGCTCAGTAGAATACCAGCGCTTAACACGACACTTGCAAGTGTCAGATACTTGGCCTTAGACTTTTTCATTTCCAGAACCTCCTGTTTAAAAGTTTTGTCTTATTATACAGCTTTGGTTTTATTTAGTCAAGTGATTTCTGAAAAAAAACTTAAAAAAGCATATTTTTTGCTCTTAATTTTAGAAAAAGTTCTCTTTTTTTAAGAAAAATGTACTATAAAAACCTTTCTATTATAGAAAGGTTAATTCATTGCTTTTATTTATAAATCTTCTTACGATATTTTCAATCGTGTACGTAGTCGGTCTGCTTGAGCTTTGCCGATTATCTTGTCCAAGAGTCGTGTCCGTAGGCTCATCAAACCATAGAGACCTCCTCCAAGCCCTCCGATGAGAGCCACATAAAGGAAACTCCAGAAACGTCCACTTGGCTGGAAGACAAAACCGAGCAGCCACTGCAAGAAGCCAACTAGGATAAACATGACAAGGGTCAAGATGGTAATCAAAATGGTTCGCTTCAAGATTATCTTTCGACGAGCACCCGTTACCTGGCAGATGTCTCGGTACATCAAGACATTTGGAATAATCAAGCCGATAGTCGTTGAAATCAAGGGACCGTAGCTGTGGAAAATAGCAATGGTTGGCAATTGCAAGACGAGCTTAGCAATGGAACCATAGATAAAGTAAAGAACTGCCTTGCGGTTGCGGAACATGGCCTGAAGCATAGGAGACAAGACCATATACAAGCCTAGGATAGTAGACTGCAAAACTGCAAAGACAAATAAGCCCATGGCCAGACTATCTGGCTTACCGTAAAAGACTGTATAAAGAGGCTCCCCCACCATGACCACTCCAACCGTTGCCGGCAGTAGAAATAAGAAAAGCATGGTGAGGCTATCTTGGACTAGGCGAGCCGCTGCCTGCAAGTCACCTTTTACATAGTTTTCCGTCAACAATGGCAAACCGACACTCCCAATTGAAACCCCCACAGAGATTAAAATCATGGTAATTTTATTAGGATTGGCAGAAAAATAAGAAAACATGACAACCAAGTCTTCATTGCTGTAGTTAGTAAACCACTTCATACTATTGATAAAGGTCATCTGGTCTAAAATCTGGAAGAGCTGGATGGCTGATCCTGTCAGGATAAAGGGAATGGCTTCCTTGATGGTATCTACTAAGAGTCGCTTACTATTGATTTTATCCCGTGTTTCAAAGACTCTTTTAAGCAAACCTTCTTGGGCAAGGAAGTAGATCAAAACTGCAAAACTTGCCACCATCCCCACAAAGGCCGCAAAGGTCGATTGAGTAACGGCTGATAAGTAATCACCAGAACCCATCTTCATAATGAAGAAGGTCGCCATCAACATCCAGATAACACGGATCACCTGCTCAGCGATTTGACTCATAGCATAGGGCTTAAGGTTGTTCATCCCTTGGAAGAAGCCCCGGATGACACTCATAGATGGGAAAATCAAGACCGCCCAAGCCAAACTCTGCATGATGGGAATCAGGTCTTTCCCCACACCTGACAAATCTGCTAACCATGGAGAAAAGAGATACAAGACCAAGGCAAAGACTAGACCCAAGCCCGTCATAAAGCTTAGGAAACTCCGAATCAAGGCAAAGCTGTGCTCTTCTTCCCGCATGGTATTGTACTTAGCCACTTGTTTTGCAACCGCAACTGGGATACCCGCTGTCGAAATCAGCAAGAACCAGGCGTAAATATTGTAGCCCATGGTAAAGAGTCCATTTGCCTTAGCAGCATAGGTCCCCATCCAGATATACCAGGGAATAATGTAAATAGCACCAAGGAGGCGACTAATAAAGTTACTAGCTGTTAGCCAAGCAGTCCCTCGCAACATCTGGGCTTGCTGGTGATTGTTTTCGTTAGACATAGCTTCCTCATTCAATTTTGATAACTAGGAAATTTTCCTCATCTTCCATTATAAACTTTTCCTTGTTACTTGTAAAATTCAGACTTTCGGTTTACAATAGAAAGTATGATAAAGATTGAAACCGTATTAGATATATTAAAGAAAGATGGTCTCTTCCGCGAGATTATCGACCAAGGACACTACCACTACAACTACAGTGAAGTTGTTTTTGATAGCATCAGTTACGACAGCCGAAAAGTAAAAGAAGGCACTCTTTTTTTTGCAAAAGGCGCTGCCTTTAAAAAAGAATACCTTCTTTCTGCTATAACTCAGGGCTTAGTCTGGTATGTTGCCGAAAAGGACTACGAGGTTGGTATCCCTGTCATCGTTGTGAACGATATCAAGAAAGCCATGAGTTTGATTGCTATGGAATTTTATGGTAATCCGCAAGAGAAACTAAAAATTCTTGCTTTCACAGGGACAAAAGGAAAGACAACATCTGCTTACTTTGCTTACCACATCCTATCTCAACGCTACCCAACAGCTCTCTTGTCAACTATGAATACAACTCTAGATGGCAAGACCTTCTTTAAATCTTCCTTCTCAACACCTGAAAACATCGATCTTTTCGACATGATGGCTCAGGCTGTTAAGAATGGAAGAACCCATCTTGTAATGGAAGTTTCTAGCCAAGCCTATCTTGTTCATCGAGTCTATGGTTTGACCTTTGATGTAGGTGTCTTTCTTAACATCACTCCTGACCATATCGGTCCGATTGAGCATCCTAGCTTTGAAGACTACTTCTATCACAAACGTCTCTTGATGAAAAATAGCCGAGCAGTTGTCATCAATAGCGACATGAACCACTTTTCTGTGCTAAAAGAACAAGTGGAACATCAAGAACATGACTTCTATGGTAGCCAGTCAAGTAACCAAATCGAGAACTCCAAAGCCTTTAGCTTTTCCGCTACAGGTAAACTCGCTGGTGATTATGATATTCAACTCATTGGCCACTTTAACCAAGAAAATGCAGTTGCTGCAGGACTTGCCTGCCTCCGTCTCGGATCCAGTCTGGAGGACATCAAAAAAGGAATCGCTGCAACCCGCGTTCCTGGACGTATGGAAGTTCTCACCCAAAAAAATGGTGCCAAGGTCTTCATTGACTACGCCCACAATGGTGACAGTCTGAAAAAACTGATTTCTGTTGTTGAAACCCATCAAACTGGAAAGATTGCCCTGGTTCTCGGTTCGACTGGAAACAAGGGTGAAAGTCGTCGCAAAGACTTTGGCCTCCTCCTCAATCAACATCCTGAGATTCAAGTCTTTCTAACTGCGGATGACCCCAACTATGAAGATCCAATGGCCATTGCAGATGAAATCAGCAGCTATATCAGTCATCCTGTTGAAAAGATTGCCGATCGTGAACAAGCCATCAAAGCAGCCATGTCCATTACAAACCAAGAACTCGATGCCGTGATTATTGCTGGTAAGGGAGCTGATTGCTACCAGATCGTCCAAGGAAAGAAAGAAGACTATCCTGGAGACGCAGCTATCGCAGAACGTTATCTATAAAAAAATCAAGGGAAACATTCCCTTGATTTTTTTAGTCTTCTTTCTTAAATGAATTTTTAAGACCTTCAACGGCACCTTCTACAGCACCTTTAGCATCTTCAACTACTTCTTTTGCTTTCGCAACTGTTTTTTCTACAGTGCCTTCTGCTTCTGTCTTGCTATCGCCAGTAACTTTACCAAATCCTTCTTTGATAGCACCAGTTGCTTGATCCAATTTATTTTCAAGTGACATAGCTCTGTCTCCTTTGCTTTTAATACGATAAACGTTATCGCTTACATTCAGTTTATGCTTATTCTTTAGCAAAGTCAAACAATCAGCTCAAAATAAAGCCATTAAGACAAATAGAAAGTCAACCGTTCCTTATCAAAATCAGCAGCTAACTCATACTTTCCATCTTCGTTTTGCACAACATAGCCTAGGACGACCAAACTATCCACGAAGATATCACGGCGTTTCTGCATCAGTTGATCTTTTTTGAGGAATTTTAACAAAAAGGTCGTCATATACTTGAGGGCATACTCAGAATTGACATCTCCCAAAATGGCATAGAGTTCCTGCTGTTTTTCTGTCAAAGGATATTGATTCTTGACCTTGTAGAAATAATTAGACAGGGTCATCTTTTCTCTAGCAAAATCTGTAGATTCGACTAAAATGGCTGCATTGGTTTGATTGCGCAATTCTGTCTCAAAAGTCTTTTTCAGCAAGGCCTGATAGACTGTACTGTCCTTTCTGACAAAAATTTCTTGGTCAAGGGCCAGACTGTCTATTGATTCTAGAAAAGGGAGATTGAGAAAATAGCGTTTGTTTTCCCTTAAGATCAAACCTGCCTTTATATACTCTTCCATGAGTTTATCAACTGCCGCATCTGGAAACTGGGCCTTGATTTCTCGCAGAATCACATCGTCATGCTGGTCCAGATAGTCCACCAAATCTATAAAAAATGGCTGTCGAGTCAAACGAGAAGGATTAAAAATCTGAATCATGAAGATTCCTTTCTTTACATTCTAATAGAGGGGATGCTGCTAGTTGACTAGGATTGGTCCCTGGTTGATTCAGAGGCACTGGAAGTTCGAGTTTCCTGTAGTATTCCCTCCAAAAATCACTGATCTCCTGCTCCCCGTCCTCAAATTTCATAGCAATAGTTTCAAAAATCGGTAGGATTTCAGCGATATACTGGGAGCAATAAAAGCCAGAACCATCTGGATAAAACGAGCTATTATAGGGTGCACCTAAATGTTTGCTAGCTCTCTCCTTTACCAAGTCAGCTTCCAGCTCTGGATAGACATAAAGATCGTAGAGATGAGTTGGTTCAAAAAATTCAGCCGGTTCTTGACAAATGACACCAGCTTGCCCACTAGCATGATAGATCAAACCGTCTAAAAAGATAGCTACATGACTATAGTTGCCAGTCGAAGCTTGGATGGCCTGTCCCATATCTGAAAGATCCTTCACAAAAATCAAATCGCCATTTTCTAACATCTTTCTCTCCTAGAAAAAAAGGAGCCGAAACCCCTTTAGCTATAAGGAAACGTTAGTTTCCTTGTTTAACTTATCACTCAGGCTATTACCCATTAAAGCTCTCAGTCAACTGAGGCACCACTTGTTTCTTACGTGAAACAGCACCTGGAAGGAAAGCATGGTTGTTTTCAAGTTTGAAGTTGAAGGCTGCTTCTACCTTGTCCATGTTTGATCCAAGAGCCAAAATTTCTGAGTTTGAGTTGACGATGTCTGTAATCATCAAGACAAAGTCAGAGTAGCCATTTGCTGTATTGGCAGCTTGCATTGCAGCTTCAATTTCTGCTTGACGTTCCAAGACTTCAGCAATATCAACTGTATTGACTTGGGCAACACGAACTTTATTTCCGTTGAGTTCAAAAGTCTTAGCATCGATGTCAATCAATTCTTCAGCAGATTTGCTGGCCAAGTCTGTACCAGCCTTCAACATAGCAAGACCGTACTCTTCCAAGTTGACACCTGCTAATTCTGCCAACTCAGGAGCAATGACTTTATCGGTTGGGTGTGTTGTTGGTGATTTCAAAAGAAGAGTATCTGAAATCAAACCTGAAAGCATCAAACCTGCGATTTCTTTAGGAACAGCTACACCGTGTTCTTTGAACATGCGGTAAACGATAGATGAAGCTGATCCAACTGGTTCCAAACGCATGTAAAGCGGACTTGCAGTTTCAAAGTTAGCCACACGGTGGTGGTCCACTACTCCGTATACTTCTACTTCAGCGATATCTGACACTGATTGTTGGAATTCATTGTGGTCAGTCAAGATGACTTGTTCTGCACCTTCTGCTTTAGCAGATGTAATGACGCGTGGTGCTTCTACACCAAAATAGTTCAAAACGAAGGCTGTTTCTTCATTAGGAGTTCCAAGTGCTACTGCTTCTGTGTCCAATCCATAAGCCTCTTTTGCAAGATAAGCAAAGGCTACAGATGACCCGATGGCATCTGAGTCTGGATTTTGGTGACCAAATACTAGAATCTTAGACATGATAATACCTCTTTAAATTTATTCATCTTATTGTAGCACTTTTTTCCTCTTTTGACAAAAGTAAGAGGAGTCAAAAGACTCCTCGTTAGACATCAATATGGTTGACTAGATTCTTCTCTTGATTTTCAGATAAAAATCGTTCTTTCTGTGGACGTTTCTTGCGTTTGAGGAGAGCCTCAGCAGACATGGCTTCTTCCTTACTAGCAAACCCCTCTACATAGATGAGTTTGACTGGCAAGCGAGCTCGGGTATACTTGGCCCCCTTACCACTATTATGAACGGCAAGGCGTTTCTTAACGTCTGTCGTATAACCAGTATAGTAAGAACCGTCGCGGCACTCCACCACGTACATATATGCCTTATGATCCATAGTAAATCTCTTGAATTTCTGGTGTATAGGAACCATCATCATTGTGAACGATGAGAGGTGGCAAGACCTTAAAGCCACTGGTCGATCCATCCTTGATAGCTTCGATTAAGAGCATATTGGCCTCCTTCTCACGTTTCGGATAGACAAATTGCAGGCGCTTGGGTGCCAAATTATGGCGTTGAAGCATGTCCAAGATATCCAAGAGCCGATCTGGACGATGAACCATGGCCAAACGGCCATTAGACTTAAGAATACTCTGAGCACTTCGGCAGATTTCTTCTAGGTTAGTCGTAATTTCGTGTCTGGCCAGAAGGTAGTGTTCACTCTCGTTCAGATTGGAATGCGGATCCACCTTAAAATAAGGCGGATTGCACAAAATCATATCCACCTTACTTCCCTGAATGTGGGCAGGCATATTTTTCAAATCATCACAGATGACCTGCATCTGCTCTTCCAAGCCATTCAACTGAACCGAACGCTCTGCCATATCCGCCAAGCGCTCCTGAATCTCTACAGATATTATCCGCGCCTGAGTACGTGAACTTGCAAAAAGTCCAACTGCACCATTTCCAGCACAAAAGTCCACAATTAAACCCCGTTTAGGGAAGCGAGGAAAGCGTGACAAGAGAACACTATCCACCGAATAGCTAAACACCTCTCTATTTTGAATGATCTTGATATCTGTCGAAAAGAGCTGGTTGATTCGCTCTCCTGGTTTTAATAATTGTTCTTCTTTCATACTTTTATTATAACAAATTATGTTAATATTACAAATAATTTAGATAATCGTATTTATGGCTTCTTCTTTAAATGCTCTAATGCCTCACGCGTCCAAACAGGCATCATTCGAGCAAGAGGCGCAAAACCGTGCTTAATCCGATCATTTGAAAAACGTCTCCGTCTTGGTAATTGATGCTTTTCCTCTTCCAAGGTACGGATAGAAAGGCTGGCCTTCCCAGTGTATTCGTCAAAATCCACCACCTGAACTTGGACTTCATCGCCAATTTTTAAAATGTCATAGATATTTTCAATAAATCCCGTCCGAATCTCCGAGATGTGAATCAGCCCTGTCACCCCTGTCTCTAACTCAACAAAGGCACCATAGGGCTGAATTCCTGTAATACGCCCAGTTAGCTTATCACCAATTTTCATTCTAGTCCTCAATTTCAATCGTTTCAATTACTACATCTTCAACTGGTTTGTCCATTGCACCAGTCTCAACAGCTGCAATGGTATCTAACACCGCAAACGATTCTGCATCTACCAATTGCCCAAAAACAGTATGGCGGCGGTCAAGGTGAGGTGTTCCACCTTGCTCTGCATAAATCTCAGCGATTGGTTCAGGCCAGCCACCACGCGCAATCTCTTTCTTAGAGTACGGCAAATGTTGGTTTTGCACGATAAAGAACTGGCTACCATTGGTATTTGGACCCGCATTGGCCATAGAAAGGGCACCACGGATATTGTAGAGTTCTTCTGAAAATTCATCTTCAAAAGAGTCGCCGTAGATTGACTCACCACCCATACCAGTACCAGTTGGGTCTCCACCTTGGATCATAAAGTCCTTGATAATTCGGTGGAAAATGACACCATCATAGTAACCGTCTTTTGACAGAGCAACAAAGTTAGCTACTGTTTTGGGAGCATGTTCAGGGAAGAGCTTGATACGCAAGTCTCCGTGATTTGTCTTAATGGTCGCAAGCGGGCCTTCTACTGTTTTAATTTCTACTTGTGGGAAATGCAATTCTTTTTCTACCATACCAAATCCTTCTAAGGCATCAAAAATGCCATCTTCTTCTACTGTTTTTGTAATATAATCTGCTTTTTCTTTGATTTTATCATGGGAAACACCCATAGCAATACTGATTCCAGCATAATCAAAGAGTTCCAAGTCATTGAGCCCATCCCCAAAGACCATAACATTCTCTGGTTTCAAGCCTAGATGTTCTACAACCTTGGCTACACCAGTTGCTTTGGATCCTGAAATCGGCACGATATCAGATGAATGTTCATGCCAACGCACCATGCGAAGTTTACCAGAGAGACTATCTGGTAACCGCAAGTCATCCCCTTTATCCTCAAAGGTCCACATCTGGTATATTTCTGCTTTTTCATGAAAGTCAGGATCCACACCCAGGTTCGGGTAAATCGGATCAATAGCCTTACTGATCAGTTCTGTCCGCGTGGAGAGTTTAGCGTCATGACTACCAACCAAGCCGTACTCAATTTCCTCTTCCTTCGTCCAAGAGACATACTCCTCAACATCTGACTTGTCAATCTGATGTTGATAAATGACCTGACCTTTTTTATCTTCTATATAGGCCCCATTTAGGGTTACAAAAAAGTCAGGTTTGAGCTCACGAATCTCTGGAACAACACCGAAAATACCACGCCCAGAGGCAATTCCTGTTAAAATTCCTTTTTCACGTAACTGTTTAAAGACAGTGGGAATTGTAGCTGGAATAAAACCTGTCTTTGACGTACGCAAGGTATCATCAATATCAAAAAAGACGATTTTAATCTTCTTTGCCTTGTATTTTAATTTTGCATCCATCTCTCTACCTCTTTTTTATCACTCTTTCCATTATACCATAAAGCTGATGAAATTCCTTTTTTGAAAAAAGATGAAAATCCTATCAAAAAGAGAGCCAGTATAACTAACCCTCTCTTTTCATCCTAGAACATCTCTAGAGCAATCATGGTAATCATCGTTGCATCATAGTAGTTGTCCAAAGGTAAATCTTGTGTAAAAATGTATTTATTTTGCTGAAGAAGTTTCAGATAACCTTCTCCCTTGTCAGATGCATAGGTAATCGGTGCCAAGAAACTACCTGCCTGGTATTGATTGAGGGCAGTTCCGTTCAAGTCATAACCAGCGTAAATACGTTGCTCTTTCATAAAGAAATCCATCATCTTTTGAACGAGTTTTTGGCTTCTTTCATCTTGACTTTGAGACAAGTGATAAGGCAAACGACAAGCGTTATAAGAATACGCTCCATCATACTGAGATTCGATTGTGTTGGCATCAACAAGACGCGCGCCTGACTTCTCAGCCCAGATAAAATCTGGCAAGAGATCCGTATCAGAATGAGAACTGATTTGCTCCAATTGCCCAAGCATTTTATCCTTAATATCTAGCCATTGTTTATCACCAGTTAGATTATAAAATACTTGGAAATAATGAGGTAGTGTATCAGATGTTCTCATCAAATAGTAAAAATCCGTATTTTTTTCGCCCAATTTCCTACCTTTAGAACACCAGTATCCTCGTTATAATTAAAGCGAAGAATATCAATCAAAATACTTTTGGCTTGATCTTCATATTCCTGTGCTTTATCTGGCCACTGCTTGGCAGCTTCAATCAAAGAATAAGCGATGTAGAGATCACCATCGGTTGCGTTTTGCTTCTCAACCGTTTCGCTACCATTTGTAATCACTTGCTTCCAAGACATCAACTGCGTTCCCTCAATACGATGATTTTGATAATAGCGATAAAGGCTATCAAAATCTGCTTGACTTGCTTGCCCTTTTTGGGCTGCTAAAACCGTTATGAGCATGCCGTAACTTTGGGCCTCTGATAGAACCGTCGTTTCCTCAGAATCATTCGTCGTACGAACATAAGACTGATCGCCTTTTGTAACGAGAAACTGTTGGCTCCATTGGCTGTAAATGCGATTGCGCATCTCGATTTTACTCCTTCCCCTTGCCAAAAACAAGGTTAAACAAAAGATAGAAAGGATGAACACAAACCATACATATTTTAATTTATTCGTTTTCATAGAACCTCCTATCCTGCAAATCGCTTGGTTTTAACCCACTTGGTTTCTTTTCGTCGGAGTACTTTATCCAGCACAATTGAAGAAATGGAATCAACGGATACAACGATAAACATCTGTGCATAAGAGAAATAGGCTGCCAAGGCCAACCAGATTTGTTTAGTCGTCGCTTGTCCAAATTGACTTGCCAATGCTGTCATAATCTGCATCAAATAGAGACCAATCATGAGTATCCAGTTGAAGAGCATGAGCTGGGCGATGTAGATATTGTCCGCATCAAAAGCAAATGGAACCCTGACATCTGGGAAGAAAAGATTAAGGCAGATCGCTAGCACATTCGCTAGGAAAATCAAATCCGAGAGGACAATGGCAAAGTTAAACCAAAAGAAGACACAGGAATAGTTAAAGACTTCTAGTTTGACACGCCAGTTTGCTCTGCCAAATAAATGCTTAAAGTTCGAGAGAACAACTTCATAATTTCCTTTTGCCCAACGTTTACGCTGCATATAGTAACTCTTTAAGGTCTCAGGTTCTTGTTGGAAAGCCTCAGAATTATAGGCAAGGGCAATCAATTTACCACTCTGCATGATTTTGAAGGAAATATCGGTATCCTCGGTTAAGGCACCATTTTTCCAACCACCGATACTCTTTACAAAGTCGGTTTGAATGATAAAGTTGGTTCCTGGGATACGCCCAATTTTAAAGAGATGCCACATCCCAACGTGGTGCACGCGCTGAGTAACAACGATTTCCTGATTAATACAACGAGTCAAGAAATTTTGATTGGCATTTCGAGTCTTGTTGCGGCCGAAAGATGCCACATGACGTTCTGGATCTTTCATCACTTCTTTGACAAGGAAATAAAGAGCATTTTTTTCAGGCATAGCATCCGCATCATAGACACAGATGTATTCGCCCGTTGCCATCTTCAAAGCATCGTTTAGAACGCCCGCTTTTCCTCCCGTACCAGTACGGTCGATAATCGTCAGATTTCTTCCTGCATACTCAGGCATGGCTTGTACAGACAAACACTCTGCATAAGTGTTGTCCGAACAGTTATCCGCAAATAGAAGCAACTCCACACGGTCGTGAGGATAATTCATGTCCAAGATAGCTTTTGCTGTTTGGGCAATAACCACATCCTCATTATGAGCAGGAACAACAATGGTAACCTTAGGATAATAAGGTAGCGGCGAAGTGTCTACACGAAAATCACTATGTTTAAACCAAAAGTGAACAGCTGAAAAGAGAATTACCAATCCCCAAGCTAGAGAAATCCAAATAGTAAGTAGCGTAAAAATCATTAACATTTGACTAATCATGATTCACCGCCTTAAAATTTTTGTTCACTCGATGGTAAAGAATATTGTATGCAATAAATAGTATGATAAAACAAATGCCAAAGGCGAGACTGAGCCCCAAAGCAATACCAAAAAATAGTTCGGTTAAAGTCATGTTTCCCTCCTAATATTCTACAATTACATCTGTCTCTAGTTGACGTTTGAGATGACTGGCAACATCTGCATAGTCTTGGTATTTATCTTTATTATCAGAGTTAATCACCAAATAGCCTGTTTGAAACTGAATTCCTTGATTGCCATCTTCTCCATGAAAAACTAAACTGTTCAGTTTCTCCTGCAAACCATTAAAGTAAAGGTCCTTCAAAGAATGCTGACTACTACTCGATAGAACGAGAAAACTACCATCCGAAACATAATAGAGCTTATCATTGTAACTCAATTCCTGAGCAATTACCTCTTGAATACGACTGAGCATCTGGTTATACTCTTTGGGTTTTATCTGGAAGAACAACTCTTCATGTGCCCAATGAATCAATAGAGATTGAACCGTCACATCACTTTGTGCAGTTACCATAGCCTGGTAATCTGCTCGAGCTTCGTCTTCCTGTTCTTGGACCTTTGAGGCCACCTTGAAGAAATAATAACGAACCTTAAGTAGAATCCCAATCAAAAGTGGAAAACTGATTAATAAGAAGATCAGTTGAATGATTGGGATATAAACCACACCCGCAACCAAAACGATAAGTCCAAAACCAAATGCTAAGATAAGGGTCCAAGTAAGCAAAAGGTCAGATAATACCAACACTGCAAACAAGGCTAAAGCTAAAAACAAGATTTGTTCTAAAATGATTGCTCGAGCATACAAAAAACAAAGCACCAAAAGAATGACCTCACAAGCAAGCAAAGCCATAAGCCAGTTTTTAAATTGACTCCAATTTTTCATTTTATCTTATTCCCCCCCTTTGAATTCAGATACAGAAGTCGCTGCCCCAAAGTACTGTTGAATGGATTGTACGATTCGTTCAGAAGCTCTTCCATCTCCATAAGGATTTGGTGCCTGAGACATTTGTCTATAAAGAGTTTCATCTATTAAGAGTGCTGCCATTGCTTCTTTCACACGTACTGGATCCGTACCAACTAGCTTCAACGTACCTGCTCTTACTCCTTCTGGACGTTCCGTCGTGTCACGAAGGACAAGGACAGGTTTGCCCAGAGAAGGCGCCTCTTCCTGAACACCACCAGAGTCGGTCATGATAAAATAGCTTCTTGAAGCCAAATTATGAAAATCAAGTACATCTAAAGGCTCAATCAAGTGAATACGATCGTGACCGGCTAAGATATCTTTTGCTGCTTCTTGCACAGCAGGGCTAAGGTGAACAGGATAAACAACTTCAATTTCCTGATGAAGATCGACCATCTCACGTAAAGCTGTAAAGACATTTCTCATTGGTTGACCTTGATTTTCACGACGGTGCATGGTTACTAACACAAGCTTCTTATCTGGATCCAATCGTTCTAGGACTTCATGATAGTAATCCGATTGAACGGTTAGTTTCAAGGCATCAATGGCTGTATTTCCCGTAATGACAATAGCAGACTCAGGATGATTTTCCTTAAGAAGATTTTCTTTACTCTCACTAGTTGGAGCAAAATAAAGATCCGCAAGGTTATCTGTCATCTGACGATTCATTTCTTCTGGGAAAGGAGAATACTTATCAAAAGTCCTTAAACCAGCTTCAACGTGGCCGATTCGTACCTGATTATAGAAAGCAACTAAACTTGCTGCAAAAGTTGTCGTTGTGTCTCCGTGAACAAGAATCATATCTGGAAGTTCTTGCTTAACAACTGGATCAAACTTTTCTAAAATTTTTCCAGTAATATCTAAGAGGGATTGATTTCGTCCCATAATATCCAGGTCATAATGTGGCTTGATGCTAAACGTTTCAAGAACTTGATCTAGCATTTGACGGTGCTGAGCTGTCACAACTGTAATCGTCTCAATACTATCACTATGTTTTTGCAATTCTATCACTAAAGGAGCCATTTTAATGGCTTCTGGTCGAGTTCCAAAAACAACCATCACTTTCAGTTTTTTCATTATTGTATCCTTCTACTATAATAAAATTTGATACATCAGATTAATCCTTATATCGAATTATTGCGCAAATCAATTAATTCGACTATCTTAGCTATTTTACCGCCAATTAATCTATATGTCAAATTTTTTCAAATTATATTATTGCATTTAATTTAATTTTAATAAACTGTAATATTTTTTGCAACGATACAGTTTACAACATGTAAACATCATATCTTAAAGTTTTCTTAAAAAATTTTTTGGACAAAATATTCTTCAAGTATTCTAAAACTTACCATTATCTAAATATTTATTTTTTCTTAACAATTCAGATAATTATATTTTAGCGTTTCATAGAATGCATCTCATTTTCTAATACGAAAAAATCCCTCTCTAATGAAAAAGGAATTTACGACTTCTTGCTATTTTATAGTTAAACCTTATAAGATCTATCTTAAATCAAATCTTTTGACAGATATAAAACAAGGTCACCGATATCTTCACAAATAGCATCCATAGCCGGTCTGTGATTTTGATACCAGACGCCCGAACCATCTGGAATATAACCTCGTTTGATGTACAATCTCTGGGCAGGCCCATACCCTGAATGGAGCCCAACACCAAGGGTCACCTTATCTGATGTGAGCTTAACTCGTTTTTCCGCTTCTTCCATCAAGAGATTTCCAATACCTTGATTTTGAAAGGGCTCAAAGACATTGAAATCTGAGAGTTCTGGATAGATTTCTGCAAAAGGACCATGTTTAGCAGAGGGCAAAATTGTGATATAGCCCGCTAAAGCACCCTTAACCTCTGCAACTAAGACTTCTCTCTCCCCACATTCTTGTTCAAGAAAATATCTAGCCAAAATTTCTTCTCTACCCGGCCAACCTTGATTGATAAAACCTTGGGATAGTTCTTTAACATCAGATGTTTGCATTGTTCTAATCAGACACGTTGTTTCCATAAGGTACTCCTTAAAAGCCTTCTCTCACTATTATAGCACGATAATAGTGATAAAAAGGAAAAGAAAGATCTAGCAAACTAAAAATAGAATCCTACTAGGCCCCAAAATATCTACTTTTGATTGTTTACTGTAAGGGACTTAATTCGCTTTCTTGTTTTCGAGCTCATGAAAAGAGCTCCACTGGACCCAATTCGCTTTCTCATTTCTATGCTCGTGAAAAAAAGACCCACCCGGACCCAACTCGCTCTCTCATTTCCATGCTCGTGAAAAAAAGACCCACCCGAGTCTTAATTCGCTTTCTTATTTTCAAGCTCATGAAAAAGAGGTCCACTGGACCTCTTTTTTAATCTTCGTTTACGAAAGGCATCAAAGCCATTACGCGAGCGCGTTTGATAGCTGTTGTTACTTTACGTTGGTTTTTAGCTGAAGTTCCTGTTACACGACGTGGAAGGATTTTCCCACGTTCTGAAATGAAACGGCTAAGAAGCTCAGTATCTTTGTAATCAACATATTCAATTTTGTTTGCTGCGATGTAATCAACTTTTTTACGGCGTTTGAATCCGCCACGACGTTGTTGAGCCATGTTTTTTCTCCTTTATAGTATTAATTGTCCATTAGAATGGTAAATCATCATCTGAAATGTCCAATGGATTTGTTGCTCCAAATGGATTTTCAGAACGTGAAAAGTCTGGTACTGGGTTTGCAGGTGCTGATTGACCAGCAGTTGGTGCGGAATAAGCTCCACCTGAATGTCCTTCACGCACTCCGCGGCTTTCCAACATTTGGAAATTATCCGCCACGACTTCTGTTACGTAAACACGTTGTCCTTGCTGGTTATCGTAACTACGAGTCTGGATACGACCTGTGATCCCGATAAGAGAGCCTTTTTTAGCCCAGTTAGCAAGATTTTCAGCCTGTTGGCGCCACATAACGACATTGATAAAATCAGCCTCACGTTCACCATTTTGACTCTTGAATGTACGGTTTACTGCAAGAGTAAAAGTCGCAACTGCTACATTTGATGAGGTATAACGCAACTCAGCGTCACGCGTCATACGCCCTACAAGTACAACATTGTTAATCATAATCTACCTTCTTACGCGTCAAGTTTGACGATCATGTGACGAAGAATGTCAGCGTTGATTTTTGAAAGACGGTCAAACTCTTTAAGAGCTACGTCGTCATTAGCTTCAACGTTAACGATGTGGTAAAGTCCTTCGCGGAAATCTTGGATTTCGTATGCAAGACGACGTTTTTCCCAGTCTTTTGATTCAACAACAGTTGCACCGTTGTCAGTCAAGATAGAGTCAAAACGTGCTACCAAAGCGTTTTTCGCTTCTTCTTCAATGTTTGGACGAATGATATAAAGAATTTCGTATTTAGCCATTGATATGTTCCTCCTTTTGGTCTAATGACCCCCAGTCTTTGCAAGGGGTAAGTGAGGTTCGCTCACAATAAACCATTATACTAGAAAAACTGATAGATAGCAAGTAAAAAAGATAAAAGTGAAAAATAACTTTATTACTTAGAAATAACATCCTCTTTGAGTTCCAAAGCTCTGGCCATTTCTTTCAAAATGAAAAATAGCAAAAAGCTGGCTAGTACTAAAATGAGCCCTAAGTAAAGGAAGGCTACTACAAATCCTAGATAGTCAATCAACCATCCCGTCAGAGGAAAAATGATAATCATGCTTAAGCTGAACATCATAGAGTAGACACTTAGTATGGTTGCCCGTACCTCACTTGGGAGTCGCTTTTGTAAATCATTATCAAAAATCGGCTGAAAGAGAGCATATAAGGCGTTACTGATCCAATAAACCAAAATGTAAATCAGTGGCGTACCAAAGTAGGAAAGCAAATAAGTTCCTCCCGTCAAGAGTACAAGAATGGGAAAGAGTCTTAAGGCTGAATACTTCTTTCCAATCTTACTTGCTAGATAAACTGCCCAGATATTCAAAACACTGCCCATCAACATGACCATCGAAATCTGCCACCCTTCTAAGTCGGGAAGTTGATTTTGATAGTAAAAATAAAACATGCACATCAGTGTCCCGATAATTTGGGAAAGAATCATCCAACTAAAAAGACTGGGATTTCTCCGCAACTCCTCTTTGACAGTCCAGATTATTTTTTTCATTGTCAGACGCTCAGATTTTTGCGCTTTAACACTAGGCTCTTTTAGCATCCAAGTTAGGAAAAGAACGATTATAGAAGTAGCAATCATGATATAGTAGGTCAAGTGTAATTGACCATGGACAAAAAATCCCGCTAAAACGGTTCCCAAAGACCGAGTTCCTTCTGCGACTCCTGACATAAAACTGGAGATAGATAAGTAGCGCTCTTTTAATCCAGTCTCCACGGCCGAATCATAAACCATGGCTGCACTCGTCCCCGAATCAAAATTATAAGACAAGGCACTCACCACCATAGCGAGTGCGTAAATCCAAAAATTACCTTGTCCTAGTAACATGAGAATAGACGACGCAATCCCAGCGATTCGACTTAAATATAGATTGGTTTTATAGGAATAGCGGTCAGCTAACATTCCAGAGGGAATTTCACAGATGACACTGGTGGCATGAAAAATACTTTCCAATAAGCCAATCTGCCAAAGTGACATCCCATTTTGACTGAGAAATAGAATCCAAAAGCTGGTAATGCCCAGAAAGGCAAAAAATTCCACACCAGCCATGAGACCGATATTCTTCCGGTAATTTCGTTTAAACATAGTTTCTCCTTTAACAAGTGTATTTGTATCTTTGTGTTTGTCACTTGTTAAGCTGTGCTTTACATGATCTCCACCTCTTCTTTCTTCTACTTTGAAAAAACGCCCTAAGGGCGTTTTGATTTATTTTATGGTTTGATACGATGCAACATACGTGGGAATGGAATGGCTTCACGGATGTGTTTGGTTCCAGCTGCGAAGGTTACCATACGCTCGATACCGATACCAAATCCTCCGTGTGGAACTGTACCGTATTTACGAAGGTCAAGGTAGAATTCATACTCTGTACGATCCATACCAAGTTCTTCCATCTTAGCGACAAGGGCATCGTAGTCTTCCTCACGCATAGAACCACCGATGATTTCTCCATATCCTTCTGGTGCAAGCAAGTCTGCACAAAGTACGCGCTCTGGATTTCCAGGAACTGGTTTCATGTAGAAGGCCTTGATAGCTGCTGGGTAGTTCATGACAAATGTTGGCACACCAAAGTGGTTTGAAATCCATGTTTCGTGTGGTGAACCAAAGTCATCGCCATGCTCAAGATGCTCGTAGTCTGCATCTTCATCATTTTCATGCTCTTGCAAGAGGTCAATGGCTTGATCGTAAGTGATGCGTTTGAAAGGCTCTGCAATGTAGCGTTTCAAAAGCTCTGTATCACGTTCCAAGGTTTCCAAGGCTTGAGGCGCACGATCCAAAACGCCTTGAAGAAGAGCTTTCACATAAGCTTCTTGCAAGTCAAGTGACTCATCGTGTGTCAAGTAAGAGTACTCTGCGTCCATCATCCAGAACTCAGTCAAGTGACGGCGCGTTTTTGATTTTTCAGCACGAAATACTGGACCAAAGTCAAAGACACGACCAAGAGCCATAGCTCCTGCTTCTAGGTAAAGCTGACCTGATTGACTCAAGTAGGCTGGTGTTCCAAAGTAGTCTGTTTCAAAGAGTTCTGTTGAATCTTCTGCCGCATTTCCTGAAAGGATTGGGCTATCAAATTTCATGAAGCCGTTCTTGTCGAAAAACTCATAAGTTGCATAGATGATGGCGTTACGGATTTGCATCACCGCTACTTGCTTACGAGAGCGGAGCCACAAGTGACGGTTGTCCATCAAGAAGTCTGTTCCGTGTTCTTTTGGTGTGATTGGGTAGTCTTGAGATTCACCGATCACTTCGATGTCTGTAATATCCAACTCATAGCCAAACTTAGAACGTTCGTCTTCTTTGACAATTCCTGTCACATAAACAGAAGTTTCTTGGCTTAGGCGTTTAATTGTATCAAACTTCTCAAGTCCCACTTCTTCACCAAATTTTTCTACAAAGTTTGGTTTAAAGGCTACACCTTGGAAGAAGGCAGTTCCATCACGCAATTGCAAGAAGGCAATTTTCCCTTTTCCAGATTTGTTGGCAACCCAGGCTCCGATGGTCACTTCTTGACCAACGTAGTCTTTTACATCAATAATCGTTACACGTTTTGTCATAATCTATCTTCCTTTTTTCGTTTAACTTGTCCGAAGACATCATTACCCACTATTTTACCATAAATAGACTGTGATAGCTAGGTTCTACTAGAGAAAAATCGCGAGATTTTCGTTACAAAAAATCTTCGCTAAAAAGGCGAAGATTCTAAGTTTTATTTTTCCATAAATTGATGCAAACGACGAATAGCTTCTTTCAAAGTATCCAAGTCTGTGGCATAGCTGAGACGAACATTTTCTGGTGCTCCAAATCCAGCTCCTGTAATCAAGGCAAGGCCAACTTCCTCAAGAATAGCTGTTGTAAACTCTGTCACATCGGTATAACCCTTCATTTCCATCGCTTTTTTAACATTTGGGAAGAGATAGAAGGCACCTTGGGGCTTGACAACTTCGAATCCTGGCACTTGGCACAAGAGTGGATAAATGGTATTCAAACGTTCTTCAAAGGCTTGACGCATGGTTTCAACAGAGTCTTGCGGTCCAGTCAGCGCCTCAATCGTTGCATATTGAGATACTGCTGTCAGATTTGAAGTCGTTTGTCCTGTCAATTTGCTCATAGCAGCGATAATTTCAGGATTTCCCACAGCATAACCTACCCGCCAACCAGTCATGGCATAGGCCTTAGATACACCGTTAATCACGATGGTTTGCTTGCGAATGGCTTCTGACAGACTAGAAATTGGAACAAATTCGTTCCCGTTATAAACCAAACGACCATAAATATCATCTGCTAGGATAAGGACATCATGCGTAACAGCCCAATTTCCGATAGCCAAGAGTTCCTCACGAGAGTAAATCATACCAGTCGGATTCGATGGCGAATTGAGAACCAAGACCTTGGTCTTATCTGTTCGGGCTGCTTCTAGCTGCTCTACTGTCACCTTAAAGTGATTGTCCTCCTTGGCCTGAACAAAGACTGGCACACCTTCTGCCATCTTGACCTGGTCTCCATAGCTGACCCAGTATGGTGTAGGAATGATGACCTCATCACCTGGATTGACCATAGCCATAAAGAAGGTGTAGAGAGAGAACTTAGCACCAGTGGCAAAGGTAACCTCGTTAGCCGCTACGGAATACCCGTAGTAGCGTTCAAAATAGGTATTAACCGCCACTTTTAACTCTGGTAGGCCTGAAGCAACTGTATAAAAGGAAGCTCGTCCATCTCGAATCGCTTCTATCGCTGCATCCTGAATGTTTTCAGGAGTATGAAAATCAGGCTGTCCCAAGGTTAAGAAAAGAACGTCCTTTCCTTGAGCTTTTAATGCTTTGGCTCTTGCATCACTGGCTAGAGTGACGCTTTCTTCCATTTCTAGTACACGTTTGGATAGTTTCATATGCCCTCCTTATTGGATCACTGCTCCTGTTTCAAAGTCGACCAGATAGTACTGATTTCCTGACTTGACTTCCCAAATCGGCTTGTCCTGATAACGACCAAAAGTAATCTTGTCAATGTCGCTAGCTCCTTTTTCCCTCGAAATCGTCGCTGCCTTGTCTTGAGAAATCCCTTTATCAAGCTGATAAACATAAATCTTGTGGTCATTCTTTTCAATCAGTACGGCAATGGCCTCTTGCTTTTTATTATGTCCCAGAACACTGTAATAGCCCTCTAGACCATTGTAGAAATCAACCTGATCTGCCTGTTCCAATTCTGCATACTGCTTGGCTAGTTTTTCTCCCTCAACTCTAGCATCTTGATAGGGTTTCATGCTGAGTGATATCAGATAAAGGAAGGAAGTCGTCATGACTAGTACTACCAGAGCAATGCCGATTCCATACTGTAAAAGTAGCTTGTTTTTTGCTTTTTTCTGTCTTAGTTTCACTCGTCTATTTTACCATCTCTCCTCTTTTATTACAAGTGAAGACAGGAACATTCTAAGATTCTTTTCCTATAAAATGTAAGTTCTTGTTTTTCTCTCTCATTATTGATAAAATAAGCTTATGAAACAATATTTGAAAGAGAAAATTTCCGATAATCAATTAGACTTAAAAACAGCTATCATCCTCAATAAAGCCATACGAACCTTTAAACCATATGAAGCTAAGGCTGCTAAAGAACACGGGCTAACACCCACCCAATTTTCAGTTTTGGAAACCCTCTATAGCAAGGGGGAACTACGCATTCAAGATTTGATTGAAAAAATGCTAGCCACTTCTGGAAACATGACTGTTGTCATTCGAAATATGGTTCGAGATGGATGGATTTCTAGAACCTGTGATCCCAAGGATCGACGATCCTTTTTCCTGAAACTAACACCTGCAGGACGCAGAAAAATCGAAGAGGTTCTTCCTGACCATATCGATTCTATCGTAGAAGCACTCAGCATCTTGGAAGATGGCGAAAAGGAAGACTTAATCCGCATTTTAAAAAAATTTAAAAATTTGTGAGCAAAATTATTGCTAATTAGTATCATTTGTTGTAACATGGATGGTAACAAAAGAGTTCGCTCTTTGAATTTTAAACTAAAGGAGACACATCATGTCTAAAAAAGTATTATTTATCGTCGGTTCACTACGCCAAGGTTCTTTCAACCACCAAATGGCCCTCGAAGCTGAGAAAGCACTTGCTGGAAAAGCGGAAGTTAGCTATCTTGATTACTCAGCTGTTCCTGTCTTCAGCCAAGATTTGGAAGTTCCAACTCATCCAGCTGTAGCTGCTGCTCGTGAAGCAGTCCTTGCTGCGGATGCTATCTGGATCTTCTCTCCAGTCTACAACTTCTCTATCCCTGGAACAGTGAAAAACTTGCTTGACTGGCTCTCTCGTGCCCTTGACTTGTCTGATACACGTGGTGCTTCTGCCCTCCAAGACAAGTTTGTTACTGTCTCATCTGTAGCCAATGCTGGTCACGATCAACTCTTTGCTATTTATAAAGACCTCTTGCCATTTATCCGTACACAAATCGTTGGTGACTTTACAGCTGCTCGTGTCAATGACTCTGCTTGGGCAGACGGAAAATTGGTGTTAGAAGAATCAACTGCTTCATCACTTGCAAAACAAGCGGACGACCTTCTTGCAGCCATCAACTAATCCAGCAAAAACCAGCTCGAATGAGCTGGTTTTATGCTTGTTTCACAAAGACGAGTTCTAAGTCACTGGATAAATCAGGTCGGTAGTCAAAACCTGCAAAACTGAGCTTGCGAGCTTGTTCGACTGTATGGACTTGCCCCTCTATCAAGGCGGTCAAAAAGGCCCCACGGGCTTTTTTTGAAATAGTTGAGTGAATCTTCAGCTGACCTGCCTTATCCTCCATAAATTTGAAGGTCACCATCTTTTCTCTGATTTTCTTCGAAAATACGGTTTCAAACTCTGATGATAGGAGTGAGAATATCAAGTTCTCATCCTGTAGGGCCTCATCATAGGCTGACTTCCAATGACTCTTTAAAGTCTTACCAGCAACTTTTAACTTCATCAAGAAGTCCAAACGGTGAGGAGCCATGGGTGACAAGGCTGGGACAACACCATATAAAGCCGAGGTAATCAGAACATGATTTTCAAGATAGGTTTGTTCAGTCTCGGTCAACTCATCTCGTTTAATGTGGCGATACATGAGACCGTCAAAGAGTTTCAAGACTGGATAATGTTTAGCCCTGTGATTTTTTAGAGCTTGAATATGAGCGTACTCTTCTTCTGCTTTCTCGGCAGATACCTTATAAAAAGTCTCTAATTCACTAGCTGAGTAGTGCGCCAGTGAGTCAAGGACTGCCTGACTTTCTTTTCTCAAAGGAGTCGCTACTATACTAGGAAGATTTGTGTTCATTTCTTTGGCTGTTGGGATTAAAATTTTCATATTGTTAGTGTAGCACATTTTTCAATCACGACCAAGAATTTCATCTTAAAAACCTCGGTTTATACCGAGGTTTCTTTTACTTGACTTTAAATGTTTTGAGGTAATTATCTTTTCCAACTTGACCTTCGAAAGATTGGCCATTTTCGAGGTAAGGAAGGTCATCTGATACCGAAGCCTTGACCTTATAAATCTTACCATCAACTTTGAAGAAGTAGACGGTATCTCCCTTGATGACAGCTGATTTAAGGTCTGAGACGATTCCCTTAATGTTTTCTACCGTTTCATTATCCAGCTCTAGGTCATTTTTATTGGCATATTTGCCGAGGAGTTCATCTACCGTAGTTGCTACGATAACGTTTTGGTACTCCACGGCATCGACCAATGCATACTCCTTGACCAAGCCTGCATTGTCCTTCAAGCCCATGATATAGAGAGGCTTGTCATTGATATTGACAAGGATAGGGAAGGTAGCCTTGTAGGCCTTCTCTTGCACTGCTCCTTCAGCCGAAGCGCGGGCTGATTCTTCGGTTGCTGAAGCTAGATTGTACTTGGTGATTTCACCAGTGCGCATATTTTCAAGGATAAATCCTAGATTACTTTCATCAGCATTGGCTGAAGTCACCCCTGTGTAGAGATAAATATCATTTCCGATAGAAAGATAGTTATAGCCCTCAGTCGTTTGGGTAACGTTTTTCTTAGAAATCAAGGCATTCCAGAAACCGTCTTTATACTTGCCGTTGTAGTTGATTTGTTCGATGGTTTCTTCGGCAGGATAGACACGGTCTACCCATTCTGGCACCTCATCCAAGCTGTATTCCTTGGTTTCTCCATTGGTAGCGTCTAAGATAATAACAGATGAAGGACGAGGAACTCCTAGACCAAACTGCTTTTGATAAACGGTTGCTACATAGAAAGGATTGCCTTCATCATCCACCTCAAAGGATGGCGTTTTAAAAATCTTGGTCGGGTACTTGATTCGAAGATGGCGTTTAACGTCACGGTTAAAATACTCGGAGTCTGAATACTTCATCGGTGTTTTCAAATCCACCAATTCCGCATTTCCTGTCACCATATCAACCTTGATATACTCACCAATTCCCTTGGACTGATTATTGAACCATTTAATCGGATCAGCATACTCCAAAGGTGTCACCCGATAGGGTTTTCCATCAACCGTCAGCTGAGTATAGGTATCTGCTGCTACGTACTGGGAGACCTTATCCGTCAGAGAGCCCAGGTAACGGTCACCAATCTTTTCTGCAGTGCTCCGATCTAGGATTGGAACCTTACTGGTATCACTCTTAGGAAAATCTTTAAAGTCTTTTTCTGTGATGGACACCACATTAGCATAATTTTTTGCTTGGAAAAAGCTAGAAGTTACTAGGCTTACCAGACCAGCAAGGGCAAAGATAAGGCCTGCAGCCAGCAATAATCCTCCACCTAATTTATTAAAATGAAGCCCTTCTAGATTGAGTTCGTTGGCAACCTTACCATGACGTAGGTGAACTGTCTTGAGAAAATTGGTATCCCTTCGAAAACTAAACAAAATCCCCATCACCACCAGATGCCCACAGAGAAAGAAGATGAATTCCCAACTCGTAAGATTAAATGGCGGCAAAAAGATATACCAAGTCGTTGCGATAAAAACAAGTTCAAAGAGTATACGTTTCATCTGAGTTCCTCCTAAATAATTCGTCCTTCCAAATGATCCAGTTCATGTTGGCAGATCTGAGCTGGAAAGCCTGTTAACGTAATGGTCTGTTCCTGCCACTTACTATCGCGATAGGAAACCGTAATCGTTTCATAGCGAGTCGTTGGCCGTACCCCAGTCAAGGACAAACAACCTTCCTCTGTCTCGTAAGGATCTTCAGAGGAAAGGAGAATGGGGTTAAACATAACTATGGGAACCAAGCCAAGATTAAAGATAATCACCCGCTTCTGCGCCCCAATCATATTTGCCGCCAGACCAACACAGGTCTCGCGATTGGCTAGCAGGGTATCCTGTAAATCTCTAGCCAGATAAAGGTCTTCCTGACTTGCAGCTTTCGAAACTTGCGACAGAAATAAGACATCTCGGACAATTTTCTTTTCCATTCTCTTACGCTCCTTACAACTTTACTTTATTATAGCACAAAAGGGGGCAACTTCTAGTCCTTTCCCTCAAATGCAAAAAAAGCCATCCGAAGATGACTTTATTTTTAAATCGCATTCTTATCAAAACCAAGCTTGCGTTGAACAAACTTAACGATTTCGACAATGAGTATCATTGAGAAGCTTCCGCCCATAACGATTCCCCATTGTGATAAGTCTAGTTTTGTTACGTGGAAGATGCTTTCTAATGGATCGATAACAATAGTTGACGCTAGTAAAATAAATGAAACCAAGATTGACCAGTTGAAAGTTTTAGATTTAAATGGACCAACAGTCAAAATGGATTGGTAAACAGATTTTACATTGTAGGCATGGAAGAGCTGGATCAAACCGAGTGTTGCAAAGGCCATTGTGAGGGCATCTGCGTGAATGGCTACATGATCTCCCGCATGAACTGGATTAGCAATGGCATAGCCATAAACAGACAGAACCAATGCTCCTTGTAAGACACCTTGATAAATGATAGAACTTAAAACACCACCTGAGAATAAGCTAGACTTACGTCCACGTGGTTTATGAGTCATAACACCTGGCTCAGCAGGTTCAACACCAAGAGCGATAGCTGGGAAAGTATCTGTTACTAGGTTAATCCAAAGCAGGTGAACTGGTTGCAAAACATCCCATCCAAAGAGGGTTGCCAAGAAAATTGTCAGCACTTCAGCTGTATTGGCAGACAGAAGGTATTGGATGGTCTTTTGAATGTTTGAGAAGACCTTACGCCCTTCTTCAACTGCGACGATAATGGTCGCAAAGTTATCATCTGCAAGAATCATGTCAGAAGCACCCTTAGAAACCTCTGTACCAGTGATTCCCATACCGATACCGATATCAGCTGTTTTCAGAGCTGGCGCATCATTAACACCATCACCTGTCATGGCAACGACCTTACCTTGGTTTTGCCAAGCTTTCACGATACGAACCTTGTGTTCTGGAGATACACGCGCATAAACAGAGTATTGACCAACGACTTTTTCAAATTCTTCATCAGAAAGTTCGTTAAGTTCCGCACCAGTCAAGACATGGTCTTCTGAGTCATTTTCATCGATGATTCCCAAACGTTTGGCAATGGCTTCTGCTGTGTCTTGGTGGTCACCCGTAATCATGATTGGACGGATTCCCGCTTCTTTAGCCACACGAACGGCTTCTGCTGCTTCAGCACGTTCAGGGTCAATCATCCCAATCAAACCAGTAAAGATCAAGTTGTTTTCAAGCTCTTCAGAAATGAGGTTTTCTGGAATGCTGTCTACAATCTTATAAGCACCTGCAAGGACACGCAAAGCTTGGTGAGCCATATCAGAGTTGTTTGTATGGATTAATTCAGTGACTTTCTCATCAATCGGAGCAATATCTCCAGCCTTGTCACGTGCAACACAACGTTTCAAAAGTTGATCTGGAGCCCCTTTAACTGCTACGAGGAATTTACCATCTGGCAATGGATGAACTGTTGACATAAGTTTACGATCTGAGTCAAACGGCAATTCAGCGACTCGAGGATATTTCTCTAAAAATCCTTTAACATCATAGCCCTTGTCCAAGGCATACTGGATGAAGGCTGTTTCCGTTGGATCCCCGATCAAGTTTCCTTCTGCATCAATCTTAGTATCATTAGCCAAAACAACAGAACGAAGAAGAGGCATTTCAAGACCTAGTTCAATGTCATCAGCTGAGTCATGTAGGACTGCATCATAGAAGACTTTTTCGACTGTCATCTTGTTCATAGTAAGCGTACCAGTCTTATCAGACGCGATGATCTCAGTTGAACCAAGTGTTTCTACTGCTGGCAACTTACGAACGATAGAGTTACGTTTTGCCAAAACTTGAGTACCAAGGGCAAGAACGATGGTTACGATAGCAGGAAGCCCTTCAGGAATAGCTGCAACGGCAAGCGCAACAGAGGTCATCAACTCACCAAGTGGATCTTTACCTTGAATAAAGACTCCAACTACAAAAGTAACAAGGGCAATGACCAAAATTGCATAGGTCAAGACCTTAGAAAGGTTGTTCAAGTTTTGTTTAAGTGGCGTATCCGTCTCATCCGCATCTTGGAGCATACCAGCGATATGACCAACTTCCGTGTACATACCTGTATTGACAACAACACCAAGACCACGACCATAAGTCACGTTTGAGTTTTGGAAGGCCATATTGACACGGTCACCAATACCAGCATCTGCAGCGAGTTCTACGGTCAAATCTTTTTCAACTGGCACAGACTCACCTGTCAAGGCAGCCTCTTCGATTTTAAGAGAGTTAGCTTCTAGCAAACGTAGGTCTGCTGGCACTACATCACCTGCTTCGAGAGCTACGATATCACCTGGCACCAATTCTTTGGAGTCAATCTCTGCCATGTGTCCATCACGAATAACGCGAGCAGCTGGGCTAGACATAGACTTAAGAGCTTCGATGGCTTCTTCTGCTTTTCCTTCTTGGTAAACACCAAAGGCAGCATTGATGATAACCACGGCTAGGATAATGATGGCATCTGCGATATCTTCCCCACCAGAAGTTATGACTGACAAGATAGCTGCAGCAATCAGGATGATAATCATCAAATCCTTAAACTGTTCAATGAATTTAACCAAGAGAGATTTTTTCTCCCCCTCTTCCAGTTCATTGCGTCCGTATTCAGCTAGGCGTTTCTGCGCTTCGCTAGACGAGAGACCTTGCTCAGTTGCTTCAACTGACTTCAAGACCTCTTCAGGACTTTGAGTATAAAACGCTTGGCGTTTTTGTTCTTTTGACATGTGTCTCCTCCTTGACATTGTGTGCAAAACAAGTTCTCTTTTTGTTTTATGACAAACAAAAAGAGACTTGTTAATCATAACAAGTCTCGCTGTTTAAGATAGGGCCGGAAAGCATACTTTGCAGTATACAATTCGGAATGACGACACTATCACAGGTTTCTGCCAGCTACTCCCTTGAGTAGTACTATTATACCAAATTTTGAAAAGTTTTCAATCATTAAAATTCGATGAAGGAGGACTAAATTTGAATTTTCCCGCAAAAACCAGTATAATGAAAGAATATTACTTATACTGAAAAGGAAGTTTGATGAAGCAATCAATCTCAAATCTCAAGTTAGCTGAGCGTGGTGCTATTGTCAGTATCTCGACCTACTTACTCTTATCAGCAGCTAAATTAGCAACTGGTCATCTACTTCATTCATCCAGTTTGGTAGCGGATGGTTTCAACAACGTATCCGATATTATCGGAAATGTTGCTCTTCTGATTGGCATTCGGATGGCTCGCCAGCCTGCAGACCGTGACCACCGCTTTGGACACTGGAAGATTGAAGATTTAGCTAGTTTGATCACTTCCATCATCATGTTCTACGTTGGCTTTGATGTGCTTCGGGATACCATTCAGAAAATCCTCAGTCGGGAACAAACGATTATCGATCCTCTGGGAGCATTTCTAGGAATCATTTCTGCGGCGGTTATGTTTGTCGTTTATCTCTATAACACACGCCTCAGTAAGAAATCCAAATCCAAAGCTCTAAAGGCAGCAGCTAAAGATAATCTTTCCGATGCAGTCACCTCACTTGGTACTTCCATTGCTATCCTAGCCAGCAGTTTTAATTATCCGATTGTGGATAAATTAGTCGCTATCATCATCACTTTCTTTATCTTAAAGACAGCCTACGATATCTTTATCGAATCTTCCTTCAGTCTTTCAGATGGTTTTGATGATCGGCTACTAGAAGACTACCAAAAGGCCATCATGGAGATTCCAAAGATTAGTAAGGTCAAGTCCCAAAGAGGGCGTACCTACGGTAGCAACATCTACCTTGATATCACCTTAGAAATGAATCCCGACTTATCTGTCTATGAAAGTCACGAAATTGCAGATCAGGTCGAGTCTATGCTAGAAGAGCGTTTTGGAGTCTTTGATACCGATGTCCATATTGAGCCAGCTCCCATACCTGAAGACGAGATTTTAGACAATGTCTATAAAAAACTGCTCATGCGCGAGCAATTGATTGATCAGGGAAATCAACTGGAAGAACTCTTGGCTGAGGACTTTATCTATATCCGTCAAGATGGAGAACAGATGGATAAAGAGGCTTATAAGTCTGAAAAAGAACTTAAAGCTGCGATTAAGGACATTCAGATTACCTCCATTAGTCAGAAAACCAAGCTCATATGCTATGAGATGGACGGAATCATCCATACCAGCATCTGGCGTCGCCACGAAACTTGGCAAAATATCTTTCATCAAGAGACTAAAAAAGAAGAATAGAAAACTCCTGTCGTAATGACAGGAGTTTTCTATTCACCTAACTATCAAAATCACTTAGGTATTCATAACGTTCGTATTTTTCAAGGAGTTTTTCGTTTTTCTCGTCTAGCTCTTTCTGAAGAGTCGCTAATTTACCAAAGTCAGAGCCATTTGCCTGCATTTCTTCTTCAATAGCAGCGATACGATTTTCCAAGGCTTCAATATCGCCTTCAATGCTTGCCCACTCCTGCTTTTCTTGATAGGTCATGCGTTTCTTGTCTTCACGGACCTTGACCACTTTTTCCTTTTCGGCCTTTTGCACTTGATTGGCCATCTCTGTTTCAAAGGCTTTTTCGTCAAGATAGTCTGTGTAATGACCAAAGAAAGGACGAATCTTGCCATCCTCAAAAGCGAGAATCTTGGTCGCTACCTTATCCAGGAAATAACGGTCGTGGCTAACTGTCAAGACAGGTCCTGCAAAGCTCTGCAAGAAATTCTCCAAGACTGTCAAAGTCGCAATATCCAAATCATTGGTCGGCTCGTCCAAAAGAAGAACATTTGGTTTTTCCAAGAGTAATTTGAGAAGATAAAGACGTTTTTTCTCGCCACCAGACAATTTCTCAATCAAGGTTCCATGGGTTGAACGTGGGAAAAGGAACTGCTCTAGCAACTCTGCAATGGAAGTCGTAGAACCACCACTGGTCTTAACCTCTTCTGCTACTTCCTGCAGGTGATTGATAACCCGTTTGCTCTCGTCTAAGCCTTCGATTTGTTGAGAGAAATAGGCAATGCGAACCGTCTCACCGATGATAACTTGGCCTTTAGTCGGCTCAAGACTTCCTGCGATGAGATTAAGCAGAGTTGACTTCCCGACACCATTATCCCCAACGATTCCGATACGGTCTTTAGCTTGCACCAAGAGATTAAAATCTTGCAAAATTGGCTTGTTTTCATAGGCAAAGGAAACATCCTGAAACTCGATGACTTTCTTCCCAATCCGACTAGTTTCAAAGTTCATGGTCAAGTCTGTATCAGCAACGCCACCTGAAACTTCCTTTTTCAAGTCATGGAAACGATTGATACGGGCTTGTTGCTTGGTCGCACGTGCCTGTGGTTGTCTGCGCATCCAGACCAGTTCTTGTTTGTAGAGTTGTTCTTTCTTGTGGAGAAGGGCAGCGTCACGCTCATCTTGTTCAGCCTTGAGGCGAACATAGTCCTGATAATTTCCCTGATACTCGGTCAAGCCTGCTCGGTCCAACTCGAAAATCCGCGTTGATAGTGCATCTAGGAAATAACGATCGTGGGTGATAAAAAGGACGGTTTTCTTGGAATTTTTCAAAAAGAGGGTCAGCCACTCAATGGTCGCAATATCCAAATGGTTAGTCGGCTCGTCCAGAAGCAAGAGGTCGTGGTTTCCTAGGAGAACTTGCGCCAACTGAACCCGTCTTCTTAGACCACCTGACAATTCACCAACTGGAGTCGACAAGTTCTGAATACCTAGCTTGCTGAGGACCGTCTTGACCTGGCTTTCAATTTCCCAGGCTTGAAGAGAATCCATCTCAGCCATGACCCGTTCCAAACGAGCCTGCTTGTCCTCGCTATAGTCGAGCATGAGGAGTTCATACTCACGAATCAACTGGATTTCCTTGAGGTCGCTGGATAAGACCGTATCCAAGACCGTCTTGCTATCATCAAAATCTGGATTCTGAGTCAAGTAACCAATCTTATAATCATTCTTAGCTGAAAAGGGGCTGACGTCCCCATCAAAGCCAGAAGTGCCAGAAAGGACGTCCAAAAGGGTTGTCTTACCCGTTCCATTAACACCAATCAGACCGATTCTATCCAAGTCATGGATGATAAAGGAAATATCCTTAAAAACGGTCTTGTCACCAACGGATTTGCTTAGTTTTTCAACGATAAAATCACTCATTTTTTCTCCCTCAGGTAAGCATGGATTGCTTGACGGTCGTTTTCCAACTCTCCATCGACAATGGAAAACTCAATCTCTGTTAAAATCTCTCCCAAGTCTGGTCCTGGCTGGTAACCATATTCCTTAATCAAAATTCCACCATTAATCTGAATTTCTTTCTTGTCATGAATGGTCAAACTATGGTAAGTTTCTTTGATGGTTTGTGGGTTGACTGCTTTTCCTTGGGCCTGACGAAGACTTTCAGCTTGTAGAAGGGAATCCAAATCAAAGCGGTAACAATCGCGCTTGCTCAGCTCTCCTTCTTCTCGCAATGCCAAAATGGTCAGCAAATCCTGTACTTGCTTGGCAAACTGGCGTGAGGTTTTCCAAGCTTTCAAAAATGGCTGTGCATCTTTAATCTCCAAAGCCCACAAGAGGGCCGCCCAGGCTTGTTCGGAAGACTCAAAGGTGAAATCCGCCTCTAAATCAAACAATTTTTGAAGCTTTTCTCGACTGGCTGCCATATCAGGGAGATAATCATAAGCTTGACTCTCAATCATGGAAGACAGACCAACTCGCCAAAAAGGTGCCAGCAAGAGTTTATCAAACTCAACGAAGGTGCGCTCCACAGAAATTTTCTCCAAGAGCGGAGTCAAAGTCTTCATCGCTTTAAATGTTTCTTGCTCAAGTTTAAAACCGAGACTGGCCTGAAAACGAAAACCACGCATAATACGCAAAGCATCTTCGTTGAAACGTTCACTAGCAACACCCACTGCTCGTAGGACTTGGTTTTTCAAATCTACTAAACCATGGAACAAGTCAATGATTTCGCCTGTCTCATCCAAGGCAAAGGCATTAACTGTGAAATCACGGCGCTTGAGGTCTTCTTCTAGCGAACGCACAAAGGAAACTGCACTAGGTCTGCGATAGTCTACATAGACATCCTCTGTCCGAAATGTCGTCACCTCATACTCCTCGTCTCCATCTAAAACCAAGACGGTTCCGTGCTCGATTCCGATATCGGCTGTACGGGAGAAAATCTGCTTAGTCTCCTCTGGATAAGAAGAAGTCGCGATATCCACATCGTGGATGGGACGATTGAGGAGGGCATCTCTGACGGAGCCCCCAACAAAATAGGCCTCAAAGCCTGCTTCTTTAATTTTTTCTAATACTGGTAAAGCCTTCTGAAATTCAGAAGGCATTTGCGTTAATCTCATAATAAGTGTTCTAATCCATAGACAAGCTCATGACGCTTGACAACTTCTTTGATTCCCAAATTGACCCCTGTCATGAAGGAGCTGCGATCATAGGAGTCATGACGAAGGGTCAATCCTTCTCCCTGATTGCCAAAGATGACTTCTTGATGAGCTACCAAACCTGGTAGACGGACTGAGTGGATCCGCATGCCATCAAAGTCAGCACCACGGGCACCTGCAATCAATTCTTCCTCATCAGGCGCACCTTGTTGGATAGACTCTCGCACTTCCGCCATCAGCTCAGCCGTTTTAATGGCTGTTCCACTCGGAGCATCTTTTTTCTTGTCATGATGGAGCTCGATAATCTCCACATTTGGGAAATATTTGGCAGCCTGCGCCGCAAATTGCATAAGCAAGACAGCCCCCAAGGCAAAGTTAGGGGCGATCAAGCCACCCAAATCTTGTTCACGGGAAAATGCTTTTAGTTCAGTAATTTCTTCACTAGTGAATCCAGTTGTTCCTACGACAGGAGCAAAGCCATTTTCAAGGGCAAAACGCGTATTTTCGTAAGCAACGGCTGGTGTAGTAAAATCCACCCAGACATCCGCTTCAAAACCAGCCAAGTCAGCCTTATCATTAAAGACAGGAATCCCCTGCCACTCTGACTCAGACTCAAAAGGATCCAAAACTGCGACAAAGTCCAAGTCTGGATCAGCCAAGACCATCTTACAAGCAGCTTGGCCCATCTTTCCCTTAAAACCGGCAATAATTACTCGAATACTCATCTCTACTCCTGTCTAAGATACAAAGCCTGTAAGAACATAAAGTGAAAATAGGAGTTCTGATCAAGGAGCGTATACTCCTTGGAAGAACTATCTTTTTCACACAGGGTTCCAGGCGTGTTCAATTATCAAGATACAAAGGACATTAGCTGCCCATAACAACAATCTAGACGATTGGTGTATAGCTCAAGGCGATACTACCTTCTCCAAGGTGGGTTCCAATGACACTACCAAAGGTTGCAATTGGAATTTCAGAAGTCACACCACTCTCCATCAAAAGCTGGCGCAAATCCACTGCCTTTTGAGGAGCATTGCCATGGATGACTGTGATACGGTAATTCCCATCTTTTGTCGACTCTTTGATGATTTCCACCAAACGTTTGATTGCCTTCTTTTCTGTACGAACTTTTTCGTAAACTTCAATCACCCCTTGGTCATTGAAGTAAAGAATGGGCTTGATACTAAGGAGATTCCCTAAGATGGCTGCCCCATTTGACAGACGTCCCCCCTTAACCAAGTGGTCGAGGTCATCTACTATGATAAAGGCTGAATTATCAGCAATTTGAAGAGCTAATTTCTCCTGAATCTGAGCAAAATCATCACCCTGTTCTGCCCATTCAAAGGCACTCTCTACCATAAATCCTAGAGGAGTACTTGTAATATGAGTGTCAGGAAAAGCAATGGTCAAACCTTCATGCTCGTCCACCATGTATTGGATATTCTGATAAAAACCTGAAATCCCTGACGAAAGAAAGAGTCCCAAAACATGGGTATAACCTTGTCCTTTCAAGGAACTTAGAATCTCATCCAATTTGGCAATACTTGGTTGACTGGTTTTAGGCAATTCAGCAGACTGAGCCATTTTTTGATAAAATTCCTCAGCAGTCAGATTAACACCTTCGACATACTCTTTCCCATCAATATTGACAGGAATATCCAAGATAAATAGATTCTCTCTTTGCAGCGTCTTCTCCTCTAAATAGGCTGAAGAATCTGTAATGACAGCTAATTTCATGACTAAAACTCCAAATTGATCCCTGGAAGATCCAAGGCGATTTCTGTTACTTCATAAGTCAAACGGTTGAGCATGTTCAAGCATGGACGTGCCAAGGTTTCAACTTCTTCTTGGTTAAATTCGCTTGGTTCGTTGACAATACGACCTTCCACGTGGTTCACTTGGGAAATCGTCCCGCTGATGACAAATTTGTCAAAGACAATCATAAAACTCAAGATAACGACTAAAGAAGTCACTTGGTTTTCTTGGTCATGTTGGAGTAACTGAAAGTTCACGTCTACCTTTGTTTCAGGAGCTCCATTTTCATTTTCCCATTCAAAGTTACGAGCATCAAAGTGATACTGGCTAACAAATTCTTGTTCTCGTTTAAGATTCATTTTTCTCTCCCATTGCTACAATTTACTATGCAATTGTACCACATTTTTATCATTTCATCTAGTTTTCTAGGCTTTAGTCAATTCCGATTTCATCTTTGACCACAGCAGCAATCGTATCTACATAGTAGTTGACTTCTTCAGTTGTTGGGGCCTCTGCCATAACTCGCAAGAGAGGTTCGGTACCACTTGGGCGGACAAGGATACGGCCGTTTCCTGCCATTTCTCCTTCCATCTTTTCGATGATTGCCTTGATGGCTGGTACTTCCATGGCTTTTTCTTTCATGGCATTTTCCACTCGGATATTGACCAGTTTTTGTGGGTAAATCGTTACTTCTGATGCCAGTTGAGACAAGGTTTTACCGGTTTCCCGTATAACTTTTGTTAATT
Organism: bacterium; assembly: GCA_905221415.1. Classification (GTDB taxonomy): domain Bacteria; phylum Bacillota; class Bacilli; order Lactobacillales; family Streptococcaceae; genus Streptococcus. The sequence continues at coordinate 33,198 of CAJNDC010000003.1, read as the reverse complement.
GAACGGCAGTTAACTGTCCATCACCTGTCGTATTGTAATCCATCAAGATAACGTGACCAGACTGTTCACCACCAAGGTTATAGCCTGATTTTCTCATTTCTTCGACGACATAGCGGTCACCAACTGCAGTGACTGCCTTATTAATGCCTGCGCTGTCCAAGGCCTTATGAAAACCAAGGTTAGACATAACGGTTGTTACGATAGTATTTTGGGCTAACTGGCCTTTTTCAGAAAGGTATTTCCCGATAATATACATAATCTTATCACCATCAACGATGTCGCCATTTTCATCAACAGCAATCAAGCGATCACTGTCTCCGTCAAAAGCCAAACCGATAGCTGACCCACTTTCTTTGACCACTTTTTGAAGAGCTTCTGGGTGTGTAGAACCCACATTCAAGTTGATATTAAGACCATCTGGTGTCTCACCGATAACTGTCAACTGAGCACCAAGATCAGCGAAAATCTGACGGGCACTTGTAGACGCTGCACCGTTCGCTGTGTCCAAGGACACTTTCATTCCCTCAAGAGGCGTTCCAGTTGAAACAAGGTAGCCTTCGTACTTACGCAAGCCTTCTGGATAGTCCACCAAGGTTCCTAAACCTTCTGCACTTGGACGGGGAAGAGTGTCTTCGGTAGCATCTAGCAAGGCTTCAATTTCTGCTTCTTTTTCATCATCAAGTTTGAAACCATCCCCACCAAAGAACTTAATCCCATTATCGAGGGCTGGGTTGTGGCTGGCAGAAATCATGACACCTGCACTGGCTCCCTCGGTTTTGACTAAGTAAGCTACTGCTGGTGTTGCAAGGACACCAAGTTTGTAGACGTGAATCCCTACAGAGAGAAGACCTGCCACCAAGGCTGATTCTAGCATTTCTCCTGAGATACGTGTATCGCGTCCTACAAAGACTTTAGGGGCTTCTGTTTCGTGTTGGCTAAGAACATATCCACCAAAACGTCCCAGTTTAAAGGCCAATTCTGGTGTCAGTTCTACGTTTGCTTCTCCACGGACTCCATCGGTCCCAAAATATTTACCCATTTTATTTATCATCCTTTTCTATTATTTATTATTGTTTAGACGAATCTGATTTTGTTTCTGAACTCGTTGAAGACGAACTGCCTTCTGAAGAACTTGTTGACGAGTTACTTGAACTAGACGTTGCTGTTTTTGTTGTAATTTTCATAGTTGTGTCAAACGGCATAATGACGCTTGGTAAGACATTTCCATTTTTATCGACTGCTTGTAGAGGAACAGAGGACGAGTAGTTTCCAGTTATCCGTTCACTCGTCGGTAAGATAGCAATGACACGATCTACTTTGGAGAGGGTTTCCTCATCACTAATAACCGTTACTTTTTCATCTGATACAGTAACTGTATCGATTTTCACGCGAGAATCAATCTGACTAGGATCAATCTCCGGCACAACAATGACATTGTCTCGTTTTGCTTTTTTACCAACCTTCACTGTTATCTTTTGCGGTGTCGCAACAGCCGTCAAACCACTCGGTAAATTTTCAATAGTCAGAGGAACTTCGATGGTTCCTACACTAGCATCAGAAAGATCAGCCGTCACCTTAAATTTGCGGGTACTTTCCTGCATCTCACTCGCTAAAGCAACTCTGTTTGAGCCTGTTAGAAAGACCGTCACCTCAGATGTAAAACCACTGATAAAATACTGATCGCTGTCATACTGAATATCAATTGGGACATTAAGAACTGTGTTTGTATAATTCTCCGTCCGCACCTGTCTGGCACTGTTGCTATTCTGATAGTTTGTCAATGTTGCATAGATAAAGAGAATGCAGGCGAAAAAGAAGGAAGAAATGATGTATAGACTATTTTTTCTCATGTTTCAATCCTCCTAGCAAGCGCTCTTTCAGACCTTGCTTTTTCTCTGATTTTGGAAGTAAGATTCTTCTCAATTCAGATTCAAACTCTTCCAAGGTCAAATCGTGCTTAAAGACTCCATTATAGGTGATGGAGATTCCACCTGTTTCTTCCGAAACCACAAAGGTAAGAGCATCTGATACTTCCGACAAACCAATCGCCGCCCTGTGACGCGTTCCAAACTCCTTGGAAATTCCGGTATCTTCAGTCAAGGGTAGATAGGCTGAAGTTACAGCAATCCGGTCTTCCTTGATAATGACAGCACCATCATGCAAGGGAGTATTGGGAATGAAAATATTGATAAGCAATTCAGCCGAAATTTTAGCATCTAAAGGAATCCCTGTCGAGATGTATTCCTGCAAGGTTCTCACTCGCTGAACCACTACAAGCGCCCCAATCTTACGAGGACTCATGTATTCAACTGATTTCACAAATGCACGAACCATCTGCTCTTCCGCACTGATAGGGGCATTGGAGAAGAAATCAGTAGCCCGGCCCAATCGTTCCAAACCAGTTCGAATCTCTGGTGAAAAAATAACTACTGCTGCGATAACCCCGTAGGTGATGATCTGATTGATCAACCAGGAAATGGTCGTCAAACCAATCATATTGGACAGAATCTGACCTAAAATAAAGACCAGAACTCCCCGCACCAATATCATGATTTTGGTCCCTGCAATCGCTTTGGTAAAATGATATAAAATATAAGTCACAATGAGAATATCAATCAGATTGGTGACTATTGTCCAAGGGCTTGAAAACAAACTCGTCCAGTATTGCAAATTGGATAATGGTTGAAAATTCATCCCTGGCCTCCTCCCTGTCAAAACACTTTCCGTACCATTATACCATTTTTTGCCCATTTTTTCCCTATCCTACCTCATTTTAAATTAAGCAAAAATATGATAAAATAAACTGACTAGAAAAAACGAAGGAGAAATCATGTCTCAACTCTATGATATTACAATTGTAGGTGGTGGTCCTGTCGGGCTCTTTGCTGCCTTTTACGCTCACCTACGCCAAGCCAAAGTCCAAATTATCGACTCTCTTCCCCAGCTCGGTGGCCAACCTGCCATCCTCTACCCTGAAAAGCAAATCCTTGATGTGCCAGGTTTTCCAAACTTAACCGGGGAAGAGCTGACCAATCGCTTGATTGAACAGCTAAACGGCTTAGATACCCCTATTCATCTCAATGAAACAGTTCTTGAAATTGAGAAACAAGATCAAGGATTTACCATCACAACCAACAAAGGTAGCCACCTGACTAAAACAGTTATCATTGCCATGGGTGGTGGTGCCTTCAAACCACGTCCGCTCGAATTGGAGAACGTTGAAGACTATGAAAATATCCACTACCACGTTTCCAATATCCAACAATACGCTGGCAAGAAAGTAACCATCCTTGGTGGGGGAGACTCAGCTGTGGACTGGGCTCTAGCTTTTGAAAAAATTGCGCCAACTACCCTTGTTCACCGTCGAGATAACTTCCGCGCCTTGGAACACAGTGTGCAAGCCTTGCAAGAATCATCTGTAACCATCAAGACACCGTTCGTTCCTAGCCAACTTCTCGGAGATGGAAAAACACTCGACAAACTAGAAATCACCAAAGTTAAATCAGATGAAACCGAAACTATCGAAGTAGACCATCTCTTTGTCAACTACGGCTTCAAATCTTCTGTCGGTAACCTTAAAAACTGGGGTCTGGACCTCAACCGTCACAAGATTATCGTCAACAGCAAGCAAGAATCTAGCCAAGCAGGTATCTATGCTATCGGCGACTGCTGTTACTATGAAGGAAAAATTGATTTGATTGCGACAGGACTGGGGGAAGCTCCAACAGCTGTTAACAATGCCATCAACTACATCGACCCTGACCAAAAAGTGCAACCAAAACACTCAACAAGTTTATAAGAAAAGAACCACGAATCAACGATTCGTGGTTTTATAGTTCATCTGCTATAAAAAGCAACTTACTGGAGTTCTACTTTAAGAATCAAAAGTCTACTTTGTACCATTTAAAGCTTTTGGATATTCTTTACTTTTCGTTTCTATAGTTTCAACTACTTTTGTAGAAAATTCTCCCTTCATCGAACTATCAATGTTTTTCGAAACTTCTTTCAAACTTTCTTGAGCACTTAATAGAGAAATCTTCATATATTTTTCTGTATCTTTTTCTATAGTGGAAATACGAGCTTTTTTTGCTGGAGCCAAGATGTTTTTTATAAATGATCGTTCCAGCTCTTTTTCTATATTTCTTAGAGCTTCCTCTCCCCCTGCGAAAAAATCATTAATGTAATCAAATACATTCGCCATGGTCCTTAACCTCGTTCTTCTAAGCGTCTTTTTTGTTCCTGAGCCCTGGCAAGCTCATCTTCTAAGAGACGGTGTTGCCGCTTGTAATCCTGTTCGAGCTCCAATTCTTCTTGTTCGAGTTGTCCTTGTCTATTTCTATACGCCATCTCGATTTGCTGACTAAAGTTGGATGCTAGTCGATTGGATTGATAACGCCATTCGGTTGTGTCTCCGCCTAGTTGGTCTAAGGAATGGGAAATGATTCGATGCTTTTCATCAATCATATGACACAATTGCTGAAATTTATAATTGGCCTCTTCGTACTGATTTTCGATTTTTTTACAAGAACGTCGATAGTCATCCTCACATTCTTCAATACGTTGGCGCTTTTTCCTGATTTCATCTTCTATCATATCAAACTCTTCCATTGCTTAAATTCATTCGCCAATGCCTCATCTTCATCTAATTTTTTCTGAATACCGTCTTTGATTTGCTTTTCTAAATCTGTAAAATCTTTCTCTAATTGTTTCGCAGTATCAAGAACTGGAGTAAATCTCTTTTGAATAACACCAACAGTTGTTTCATAAGTCACTCCTCCATCAGAATAGGCAACCTCTGTTTCGTACGGACTTAGGATAAAACCCCAAGGAACATTACTGCAAGATACAAGCACTTCACTAGCATCTTGAACACCATCATTATATATTTTTTTGAGAACATCTAGTTCTTCTGTTACAATATGGCAAATACCTGACGCAGTTAGCTTAGCTTGTTCAGAGTCTAGAAAGATTCGCTCATCAGATGTAAAACCATCAGAAGATAGACTCTTCTTAAGCCTTTTGAAACTCTCCATTTTAATTAGAAAGCTATTATATGCAACTGTACTGGTATTGGAAAGAATTTTAATTTTTCCTTCCTTATCCAAGCTATAACCATAGGTCATATGCTGATTTACAAAATCTTCTTGTTCACTATCTACATAATAAACCATACCTACAGAACCGATACTACCCTTGGCGGGATCTCTACCAACCATGCTAATCTTATCTTTAGGGTCAGCATAGTTGTAGATACGTCCTTTAATCTGATCGACAATTTTTCTCTGTTCAGGGCTAAGGATTCGGTAGACATCAGGGCCGTTGTAAATATAAGCCTGTTGGATACGTTTGACTTGGTCTGCCTGTAGGGCAGCCATAGAATACTGAGCATCCATAGAACCGAGTGAATGCCCATAGACATTAATCTTGGCATTGGGATATTTTTCCATGATATCTTTTAATGCTCTTGCAGAAGCCTTTAGCTGTTCGGTAGACTTGTCTTGATAGCTAAGATCTTTTTGCAACATAATTCTCTTGGCTATAACTGCATCATTTTCTGCCCAGTCATTCCAGACATCTGGTGCTTCATTCAAAATATGATCTGGACCCGTAGAACCACGAAAGAGAACCGTTACTTCCTGTACATACTCAGCTTTTTCATTGGGATTTTTTACAACCGCATAAACCTGCTCGCCCGCTCCTGTAGTATTGTTGTAGACTTGGGTGACAGTCCCAATTTGATCTCCACTTTGAGTTTTCACAACATGATCTAAATCCATTTCAGAGTCATACTCTGTCATTGCGGTTTGAAGATTTTTATCGTTTACATATTGCTCATTCATTTTTTTCTTCTTTCAAAAGTTTATTTAATTCCCCAGAATAGCCATAATAAGCCGTGCTATAGGTCCCATCTCCATTATCTATTAAATTAAAATTCATTCGAAGATCTTTATTTTCGTTCAAGAATAACCGTACCATCAAACCTCCCATTGGATTATAGGAAAGTTTTTCTTCATCAATCTCATAACTCTTAATAATACCTTCTTCTGTGAGTGCTTTTGGATCTTCTTTCTTTAAATATTCTTCATAAACCTTTCTCGCCTCATCACTTGTCGCGATGGCAATCATTTCTTGTTTCTTTTGATATTGGTGCATGCTACAACCTCCTATTGTGATTCCAATTACTGCTAAAATGCTGAATAAAATAATCATACTTTTTTTAGTTTTTTTCATGGTGCCTCCTTTATGCTATCTTATCAGTGAATTAGGGACTAACTTACTCATAGTATAGCATAATTTTCCTCTACATCCTCAGCTTTTTCATTGGAATTTTTTACAACTGCATAAACCTGCTCGCCCGCTCCTGTGGTATTGTCGTAGACTTGGGTGACAGTCCCAAGTTCTCTTTCATATTGGTCATATAAAGTTCTTCCTTCACCCATATTATTCTGATACTCTGCCATTGCGGTTTGAAGGTTATCTTCTTTAACATAATTTTGTGTCATTCATTATTCCATTTCAAAAGTTTGGATAATTTTGGTGAAGTAGAATAATATGCTGAATGGTATGAGCCATCTTTGTTTTCAATCAAATTATAATTTATATTTAATTCATTATCTTTGTTGATAACCACCGAGACCATCAATCCCCCCATTGGATTATAATCTAAGCTACTTTCATCAACAACATAATCCTGGATAACACCTGCATTAGTAAATGCATTAGGATCTTTCGATTTCATAAAATGTTCATAAACCTTCTTCGCCTCATCGCTGGTCGCGATGGCAATCATTTCTTGTTTCTTTTGGTATTGGTGCATGCTACATCCTCCTACTGTGATTCCAATTACTGCTAAAATACTGATTAAAATAATCATACTTTTTTTAGGTTTTTTCATGGTGCCTCCTTTATGCTATCCTATCAATGAATTAGGGACTAACTTACTCATAGTATAACATAAAAACAGACTTTTACTTTCTGTATATCCTCAGCTTTTTCATCAGGATTTTTTACAACTGCATAAACCTGCTCGCCCGCTCCTGTAGTATTGTCGTAGACTTGGGCGACATACCCTACATTATGATTGTACTGAATATTGACCTCATATTTATCTTTTTTCATGTTAGGTTGGTACTCTGTCATAGCTATCTGGAGATGAGGATCATTAATATATTTTTCCACCATTACTATTATTCCTCTTTTTTATAATATTTATCACGAGTCTGCCAAAATTTAGGCGTACTTCCATAAAATGCTGAAGTATAATCTCCATCAGACTTTTCAATTAAATTATAATCCACAAGCATTTCTTCATCATCATTGATTATTAAAGAAACCATCAGGCCACCCATTGGATTATAACTTAATGAATCTTGTTTCACTTGATAGGAATGTACGAATCCTTTCTCAGTAAAAGCATAAGGGTCTTCTTTCTTTAAATATTCTTCATAAACCTTCTTTGCTTTATCGCTGGTCGCGATGGCAATCATTTCTTGTTTCTTTTGATATTGGTGCATGCTCCATCCTCCTACTGTGATTCCAATCACTGCTAAAATACTGAATAAAATAATCATACTTTTTTTAGGTTTTTTCATGGTGCCTCCTTTATGCTATCCTATCAATGAATTAGGGACTAACTTACTCATAGTATAGCATAACTTTCCTCTACATTCTCAGCATTTTCATCAGGATTCTTTACAACTGCATAAACCTGCTCGCCCGCTCCTGTAGTATTGTTGTAGACTTGGGTGACCGTGCCAACACTTCTATCATATTGGTCCTTAACCTCACGATTAATTGAGTTATCGTTATATTTAGTCATTGCTATCTGAAGATGTGAATCATCGACATATTTTCTCATTTTTTAGATTCCTATAACATAGATGATAATTTAGGTGATACAGTATATCCATAAGATTCATAATTACCTGAATTATCTTTTATTAATCCAAAGTGAAAATCTAATTCCTTATCATTATTAAAATATATCCTTACCATTAGCCCTCCCATTGGATTATACTCTAAAGTTTCAGTATCAATGTCATATGATTTAATGATTCCATCTTCTGTTAATGCTTTAGGATCATTTGCCTTCATATGATTTTCATAAACCTTCTTCGCCTCATCGCTGGTCGCGATGGCAATCATTTCCTGTTTCTTTTGGTATTGGTGCATGCTACATCCTCCTACTGAAATTCCAATTACTGCTAAAATACTGAATAAAATAATCATACTTTTTTTAGTTTTTTTCACGGTGCCTCCTTTGTGCTACAGTATAACTCATCTATAGTATACCATAGATTATGGAGTTGGCTTCCTTTAAAATTCTTCTCACATATTTATTAACTTCAAGAAAAAACCACGGATCAACGATTCGTGGTTTTATAGTTCATCTGCTATCTTGTTTATTTTTCTAAGTCTGTGATTGACGCCACTTTTGGTTAGGGGATTGCTCAGACTATCTGCCAACTGCTGGATAGAGTAGTCTGGATACTGAACCCGCAACTGAGCCACCTCTTGCAAATCCACGGGTAAATTTTCCAAGCCCATTCTATCTTTGATTTTACTGATATTATTGATGGTTTTCATGCTGGCAGAAACCGTTCGAGCGATATTGGCTGTTTCAGCGTTATTAGCTCGATTGAGGTCGTTACGGGTTTCACGCAAAATCTTGACGCGCTCAAAATTATCACGCGCCTGCATGGCCCCAATCACGATCAAGAAATCCATGATGTCTTCTGCACGCTGGAGATAGGTAACTGCACCTTTCTTGCGCTCAATGACCTTGGCGTCCAGCAAAAACTGCTGAAGAAGAGAGGCCAGTCCTTGGGCATGATCCAGATAAACGGAGCTGATTTCCAACTGGTACTTACCAGACTCCGGATCTCGGATGCTACCATTTGCCAGAAAGGCCCCACATAAGTAAGCACGACCAGCTTCTTCATCTGCTAAAATATCGGGATCGATACCTGTCTCCAAACCAAAGAAGGAATCCGCAAGCCGCAAATCAGCCAAAAGCTCCTGCACCCTCTCATCGGTATAGACCGTGTAGACACGATTCTTTCGAAGATTGCTTCTCTGATGGTGTCGAATTTTTGACTTAATCTCATAAAAATGGAGAAAGGACTCATAGAGATGCCGAGCCAACTTAGCATTTTCAGTCACAACAGACAAGGTCAATCCTGAAGTCGAGAGACCAATACTACCAGACATCTTGATGATGGCTGATAATTCATGACGACTGAGATGGTGTTGACCAAGAATTTCTTCTTTTACTGAAACTGTAAAACTCATTTGCGCACCTGTATAATTCGCATCAATTCATCCACAATCAAATCCCCATCGTGGAAGGCTCCTCCATTTTCCAAACGAAGAAAGTTGGATGAAATCACACGAGGTACCTGCTTGCAGAGACCAGCAAAATCATGTTCCACCTGTACCAAATACTCATCGAAACGGTTGGTATCCATGTATTCTCTAGGAACCTTTTCGATATTAACCAAGACCGTATCAATAAAAGGCCGACCTAAGTGTCGATGGAGGACTTCCACGTGGTCACTGTCTGAAAAGTGCTCTGTTTCCCCACGCTGGGTCATGATATTGCAGACATAGGCTATCTCTGCCTTGGTCTCCAAAAGAGCCTGCCCGATCTCCTCGATCACGATATTGGGCAAAATTGATGTAAAGAGGGAACCAGGCCCCAAAACGATCATATCACTCTCGAGAATAGTATTGACTACTCGACGGCTGGCTTGCGGTGTTTCATCATCCAGAGTATTGGTCACATAGACATGGTCTATCATGCCTGGATGATCTGCAATGTGACTCTCACCCGCCACCTCAGAACCATCTTTAAAGACTGCATGCAGTGTCAAAGGATGATCGCTTGATGGGTAGATTTTTCCTGTTGTGTGGAAAAAGAGACTTAGCAACTGCATGGCATTATAAGTGGACCCCTGCATTTCAGAGAGCCCTGCTATGATGATATTCCCTAGTGGATGACCCGCAAAAGCACCAGCATCTTCTGAAAATCGGTACTGGAAAACCTTCTCATAAAATTTAGGCATATCCGACATGGCTACCAGAACATTACGAAGATCTCCAGGCGGTGTCAGCTGTTGGATATTCTTTCTTAGCTCACCAGAAGAACCACCATCATCAGCTACCGTTACGATGGCTGCGATATCAACATCCTTTTCCCGCAAGCTTTTTAAAATGACGGGGATACCAGTTCCTCCACCAATCACCGTTATCTTTGGTTTTCTCATGAACGGTTTACCGTTTCCTTTCTTCTGTCTTTGTCACGATGGCTTTCATTGACAGGCCAGTTTTTAGCAAGGTCCTCAGCAATTCGTTTGGCAAAGGCAACACTACGGTGCTGTCCACCTGTACATCCTACTGCAATAGTTAAAACAGACTTGCCTTCTTTTTTGTAACTTGGCAAAATGGGTTCAATCAAGGCGAGTAAGTGCTGATAGAAACTTTCAGACTCTTCATGATTCATCACATAGTCATAAACTGCTTGATCCTCACCTGTCTGATTACGGAGCTTCGGAAGGTAGTATGGATTTGGCAAGAAACGGACATCAAAAACCAAGTCTGCATCAATAGGGATACCATACTTGAATCCAAAAGACATGACTTCGATACGGAAAGACTGAGCTTGTTCTTGATCCGAAAACTGCTCTGCAATAGTTTTACGCAGTTCACGCGGAGTGAGTTCGGTCGTATCCACCACATTTTGACTCATGTTTTTCAAAGGTGCTAGGAGTTCGCGTTCCAGCTTGATGCCATCTAAAATTCGACCATCTGCTGCTAGAGGGTGACTTCTTCTAGTTTCCTTATAGCGTGCCACCAATTCCTTATCTGCTGCGTCTAAAAAAAGGATTTTGAAGTCCAAATCGTCTTGGTTTTCCAATTCATCCAAAACGGCCTGAATCTCTGAAAAGAAGGAACGGCTACGCATGTCCACAACCAAGGCAAGTTTGTGGTCATCATCTTTAGTTTCAACCAGCTGCAAGAACTTTGGTAAGAGGGCTGGTGGCATATTGTCAATAGTGAAATATCCCAAATCTTCGAAGGACTGAATGGCTACCGTTTTCCCTGCGCCACTCATTCCTGTCACAATCACCAGGTGAAGTTGTTTCTTTGTCATCTATCTCTCCTTATATCAAAAAAAGTTTGGCAGAGCCAAACTTCAACTAGCTTATCCAATCTCTGCGATCACTTCAATTTCGACTTTTACATCACGAGGAAGACGTGAAACCTCTACAGCTGAACGAGCTGGGAATTCCTCTTTAAAGGCCGTTTGGTAAACCTCGTTAAAAGGAACAAAGTCATTCATATCGCTTAAAAAGCAAGTTGTTTTGACAACATGGTCAAAGTCTGTTCCTGCTTCAGCCAAAATAGCACCCATATTTTTCAAGACTTGTTCGGTCTGTTCTTGGATAGTCTCTCCTACAATTTCTCCAGTTTCAGGAGATAGGGGAACTTGACCGCTAGCAAACAAAAGATTGCCAACGATTTTCCCTTGAACATAAGGTCCGATAGCCTTTGGAGCCTTGTCTGTATGAATTGTTTTTGCCATTTCTTTCCCTCACAATTTTTCTAATATTGCATTCCAAGCCTGATCCATCCCTGCCTTGCTAACTGATGAAAAGAGGATGAAGTCGTCACTTGGATCAAAGTTTAATTTCTTTTTGATTGCAGATTCGTGCTTGTTCCACTTACCACGAGGAATTTTGTCCGCCTTGGTCGCAACGATGATGACCGGAATCTCATAATACTTGAGAAATTCGTACATCTGCACATCATCTGCTGACGGGTCATGACGGAGGTCAACTAAACTGACCACTGCACGGAGATTTTCTCGAGTTGTTAGGTACTCTTCAATCATGCGCCCCCACTTTTCACGTTCCTTCTTAGAAACGCGGGCATAGCCATAACCAGGCACATCCACAAAGCGCATCTTGTCGTCAATACTGAAGAAGTTGAGTAACTGGGTTTTCCCAGGTTTCCCTGATGTACGGGCCAGATTCCTGCGGTTCAGCATAGTGTTGATAAAGCTAGATTTGCCAACATTTGAACGCCCTGCAAGGGCAATCTCTGGCAGGTCATCCTGCGGATAATGAGACTTATTGGCCGCACTGAGCAAGATTTCAGCATTATGTGTATTGATTTCCATAGTCACCTCTAGGCTGTTTCTAGAATGGGTTTTTCCGTTCCATCAACAGCTTCTTTTGTGATGCGGACCAACTTCACATTTTCCTGACTTGGTACTTCAAACATAACATCTAGCATGGTTTCTTCGATGATTGAGCGAAGACCACGCGCACCAGTTTTGCGTTCGATAGCCTTATTTGCGATTTCTTGTAGGGCTTCATCGTCAAATTCCAACTCAACGTCATCATAAGAAAGCAAGGTTTGGTATTGTTTGACCAAGGCATTTCTTGGCTCTTTCAAGATGCGAACCAAGTCATCGACCGTCAATTGCTCAAGAGCTGCAAAGACTGGCAAACGTCCAATCAACTCAGGGATAATCCCGAATTTTTGAATGTCTTCTGCGATGATTTCTTGCATGTAGGAGCTGTTTTCGTCAATTGCCTTGTTATTTTGGCCAAAACCGATGACTTTTTCTCCCAGACGTTGTTTAACGATTTCTTCGATGCCATCAAAAGCACCACCCACGATAAAGAGGATATTTTTAGTATCCACCTGAATCATCTCTTGTTGTGGATGTTTGCGTCCTCCTTGAGGCGGTACGCTAGCGACAGTTCCCTCGATAATCTTGAGAAGGGCTTGTTGCACTCCTTCACCCGAAACGTCACGTGTGATAGACACGTTCTCGCTCTTCTTGGCAATCTTGTCAATTTCATCCACGTAGATAATGCCACGTTCTGCACGTTCAATGTTAAAGTCAGCAGCCTGCAAGAGTTTGAGGAGAATATTTTCCACGTCCTCACCCACATAACCAGCCTCCGTCAAAGCTGTCGCATCCGCAATGGCAAAAGGCACATTCAAGCTCTTAGCCAAGGTCTGAGCAAGAAAAGTCTTCCCTGAACCAGTTGGGCCAATCATCAAGATGTTTGACTTCTGCAAATCCACATCTTCTGACTCTTCACGCGTATCGTGGAAATTGATGCGTTTGTAGTGGTTGTATACTGCTACTGCTAAAGCACGTTTGGCACGATCTTGACCGATTACATAGTGGTTCAAGATATGGAGGAGTTCGATTGGTTTTGGAACTTCAGACAAGTCTGCCAAGACTTCTTCCGCCAACTCCTCACGAATGATTTCCTGGGCTAACTCCACACATTCATTACAGATAAAGGCGTTGTTCCCAGCGATTATTTTTTGTACTTCTTCTTGGCTTTTGCCACAAAATGAGCAATAAACCATCATATCATTATTCCTAGTTGTAGGCATGATTTCCTTCCGTTCTATTCTATACTGTCATTCTATCTAAAATAAGGTCATGTAAAAAGCATGGATACTATTGACCAAATTGGTAAATGCATTTAACCAGAGCAGGACAGAAAGTCCATAGCGCTTTTTACGAAAAGCCTGTGCCCCTGCAAGCAAGCAGACCAAACACAGCATGGCTGTGAAAAAACCAAATATACTACGTTCCATTAGACTTCCTTTCTCTTGCGGTATTGGATGGTAAAATCATAAGGATTTTTCTCATCTTTGGCGTAAAATTTGCTTGAAACTATTTCAAAAATAGACAAGTCAAACTCTTCAGGAAAATAGGTATCTCCCTCCACCCGAGCATGAATTTGAGTCACAATCACTTCATCAAGGTAGGATTCAAAAGCCTGAAAAATTTGCTTTCCACCGAGAATATAGAGATTCTTGTCTTGAGTCTGATACCAGTCTAAAACAGACTGGACATCCTGAAAAGTAGCAACCCCGTCTAGCTTTTCTTCCAAGTTACGTGTTAAAATCAAGGTCTCCCGTTTTGGAAGCAGGCGACGCCCCATTCCATCAAAGGTCACACGCCCCATCAAGATAGCATGATTCAGAGTTGTTTCTTTAAAATGTTGCAATTCTGCTGGCAAATGCCAAGGCAGACGATTGTCCTTACCAATCACACCCTCTTCATCCTGGGCCCAAATAGCTACGATTTTCTTATTCATGCTTCCATCCTTTTTATTGATACTACTATTTTATCAAAATTCTCCCAAAAAGGCTGTTTTGAAACGTGCGCAAAAGAGAGAAAAGGAGCAGGCTTCATTCAGCCTGCTCCTCTCGTCCCTAGGATATATATTTTTTTGCTTCTGATTCGATTTTTTCAACCACTTCTTGGATACTTAGTCCAGTTGTGTCAAGGTAAACTGCATCCTCAGCCTGTTTGAGAGGTGAGGTTTCACGATGACTGTCCTTGTAGTCACGCGCAGCAATCTCTTCTTTCAACGTTTCCAAATCTGTCTCAATGCCTTTGGCAATATTTTCCTTGTAACGACGCTCTGCTCTTTCTTCAACAGAAGCCACTAAGAAAATCTTGAGTTCAGCTTGTGGTAAAACAACTGTCCCGATATCACGCCCATCCATGACGATACCACCTTGCTGAGCAATCTCTTGCTGGAGAGAAACCAGTTTTTCACGCACTTCAGGAATGGCAGCAATGCTTGAAACCTTGTTGGTCACTTCATTTTCACGAATCGGATGCGTAATATCAACATCCCCTACAAAAACAAGTTGCTCACCTGTTTCTGAACGACCAAAACTAATGGGGTGTTGGTTAAGAAGCTCGAGAAGTTGATCAACATTTCCTGCATCCAACTGGTGTTTGAGCGCTATATAAGTCGCAGCACGGTACATAGCGCCCGTATCAAGATAAGTGTATCCAAAATCTTTAGCGACAATCTTTGCGACCGTACTCTTACCACTGGAAGCTGGGCCATCAATAGCAATTTGAATTGTCTTCATTCCCGACTCCTATCTTGTCTTGATCACATCACCTGGATTGGCAAACCAAGATCCAGATGACATATGAGAAGGATTTAACGCTTCCAACTGGGCAATGGAAATCCCTGCACGTTGAGCAAGAGCTGCCTCACCCTCTCCAGGATGCACAGTGAGTGTTCCTTCTCCTTCTGTGTGCTCTTCTGAACTGCTCTCTGAAGAAGTTGTTTCAGAAGACGATGTTTCTTCTACCTTGCTACTTGAAGATGACGATGCTTCTACTTTAGAACTTGAACTTGTAGAAGGAGACGATGTATCATAGAAGTCCTTCAAAGATGAAGTACGATTGCTTCCTCCGGTTGATAAGTAAATCAATACAACTACCATCGCTACAACAATCACAAAGAAGAGGCTAGCTAGAACGGTTAAGACACGATTCGCAACAGCACCTTTTCCTTTTTGTTTACGCCGACGACGCTCTGATCTTGATTCTTCCTCACTATTTTCATAGATATCTTCTTGCCATGGTTCCTTTGCCATACCTTACTCCTTGTATTTTTTAAACTTTCTTATTACAATATAAATATGAAACTCACACTTATACCTGAACGGTGCATCGCCTGCGGGCTTTGCCAAACCTATTCTGAACTCTTTGATTACCACGATAATGGAATCGTTCGATTTTGCGATGATCCAGTTGAATTGCAAAGAGAAATCGCTGAGAGCAGCGATGTTCTAGAGGCCATCAAAAATTGTCCTACACATGCACTTCTAAAAGATCCATCATAGTTTAAAAGGGAGATTGATTTTGTAGATTCTCTTTATCACTTTAATCCCTTCACCTACTAGTTTAGCATATTTCTAGGTAAAATTATAGTCTTTTCCGGTTATTTTTTCCTTCAAAAATAGAAAGATCACTTTTTTCTTTGATGAGGAAGAGTGGTCTTTTTTTGGTTTCCAGGTAAATCTTACTGATATACTTGCCCAGAATTCCAATGGTCAGAAGTTGAATCCCCCCAAGAAAGAGAATGACAGCCATCAGAGAGGTCCAGCCAGATGTTGGATTTCCCAAAATAAGAGTCCGAAACACTACAAAAACAGTCATCATAAAAGAAATAAAACAAGATAGGAGTCCAGCTACAAAGGCTATACTCAAGGGGAAATCTGAAAAATTGAGAATCCCTTCAATCGAGTAGAAAAAGAGCTGTCTAAAACTCCAACTGGTCTTGCCAGCCTGTCGTTCAACGTTTGGATAATCAAGATAGTGCGTTTTAAAGCCCACCCAGGCAAAGAGCCCTTTAGAGAACCGATTGGACTCGGTCAGGGTTAAAATAGCATCTACCACAGACCTTCTCATCATCCGGAAATCACGGACGCCTGAGGGCAGAGCTACTGGGCTAATTTTTTGCATAAGGCGGTAAAAAAGATCAGCACAGAAACTGCGAAAGAAGGGTTCTCCCTCCCGACTAGTTCTCCGTGTCCCAACACAGTCCAAGTCTGCATTTTGGTCTAGTAAGGCTTTCATCTCAAGTAGCATACTAGGGGGGTCCTGGAGGTCTGCATCCATCACGACCACCAGGTCTCCAGTCGCATGCTGTAAACCTGCGTACAGAGCTGCCTCTTTCCCAAAATTTCGTGAGAATGAGACATAACGTACCGCAGGATTTTGCTCCCGATAGGCCTTCAAAAGCTCTAAGGTCCCATCGCTTGAGCCATCGTCTATAAAGACATACTCGACCTCTGCTCCCAAGTCAGGAAGCAAATCTTCAACAGACTGATAAAAAAGAGGAAGTACTTCCTCTTCATTTAAACAGGGGACAATGATCGAAATCATCATCCTAGTCTTCAAATCCATTTGGATGCTTACTTTGCCAACGCCATGCGTCTTCACACATTTTCGTGATATCAAATTCTGCTTCCCATCCGAGTTCTGCTTTGGCTTTTGCAGGATCTGAATAGCAGGCAGCGATGTCTCCTGGGCGGCGTTCTACGATGCGGTAAGGAATTGGATGTCCCACTGCTTTTTCCATATTTTGAATAATTTCAAGAACAGAGTAGCCTTTGCCTGTTCCAAGGTTATAAATGTTAAGGCCAGACCCTTTTTGGATTTTTTGAAGAGCTGCAACGTGACCTTTAGCCAAATCGACAACGTGGATATAGTCACGAACACCAGTTCCATCTTCCGTATCGTAATCGTCTCCGAAGACTTGCACTTGCTCTAATTTCCCAACAGCTACCTGAGTCACATATGGTAAGAGATTGTTTGGAATTCCATTAGGATTTTCTCCCAAGTCTCCACTTTCATGCGCTCCGATTGGGTTAAAGTAACGAAGCAAGACCACATTCCATTCTGAGTCTGCTTTGTAGATATCAGTCAAGATTTCTTCTAGCATGAGTTTGGTACGACCGTAAGGGTTAGTCACTGAAAGTGGGAAATCTTCTAAGATTGGAACTGTGTGAGGATCTCCGTAAACTGTCGCAGAAGAGCTGAAGATGATATTCTTACAGTTTGCTTCTTCCATAACTTTTAAAAGACTAAGAGTTCCAGCGATATTGTTGTCATAGTAGGCAAGAGGGATACGTGTTGATTCACCTACAGCCTTCAAACCAGCAAAGTGAATGACACCAGTCGGCTCTTCCTGCTTGAAAACATCTCTGAGGGTATCTGTGTCACGGATGTCTGCCTCATAGAAAGGCACCTCAACTCCTGTAATTCTCTCAACAACTTCTAAACTTTTTCTGTTACTATTAACAAGGTTATCCACTACAACCACTTGATGACCTGCTTGGATCAATTCAATAACAGTGTGGGTTCCGATAAAACCTGCTCCACCTGTTACCAAAATTTTTTCTTGCATCTTTTTTCCTCGATTCTCGAATTATTTTTTCTTATTTTACCATTTTTGATAGGGAATGTCATTTGCCATCCTAGAGGGGAGACTAAAATTTCAGTAAAATGCTTATACTCTTCGAAAATCTCTTCAAACCACGTCAGCTTCACCTTGCCGTAAGTATGGTTACTGACTTCGTCAGTTCTATCCACAACCTCAAAACAGTGTTTTGAGCTGACTTCGTCAGTTCTATCCACAACCTCAAAGCCGTGCTTTGAGTAGCCTGCGGCTAGCTTCCCAGTTTGCTCTTTGATTTTCATTGAGTATTATTCGCTTTTTACTCGTTTGACATAGTTTTCAATTGGATAGTTTACTGGGTCCAGAGTCAATTCCTTGTCTTGGACCAGTTGAGCTAAATGGTAACCAATGATAGGGCCGGTTGTGAGGCCTGATGAACCTAGACCACTAGCCGCATAGACACCTGCTAAGCCTGGCACCTGTCCAAAGAAAGGGGAGAAATCACTGGTATAGGCACGGATTCCCACACGCTCAGCTCTGGAAGTTGCTTTAGCTAAGGCTGGATAGTGAGGTAAGGCTGCCTCCTCCATTTGTTGGAGCAAGGTTTCATCTACCGTCAAATCAAATCCCATATCATTTTCATGAGTAGCGCCTAAGGACAATTTCCCACCTGCAAAAGGAATCAAATCCCACTCTCCTTCCGGCATGACAACAGGGTAAGATTCCAGGTCTTGAGCAAGTTGATAGTCTCGGAGTTGCCCCTTTTGGGGACGAACATCTACTTCATATCCTAAAGGATCCAAAATGTCCCTCAACCAAGCTCCTGTTGCCAAAATAACCTGATCAAATACCTCTTCACCAATCTGATAACCGGATGTTAAAGGTGTCAGAGTCACTTTTTCTTTGACCAGCTTGACGTGACTGGCTTCTAGCAAACGATTCACTAAGATTTGACCATCTACTCTCGCTCCACCAGAAGCATAGAGCAAGTGGTCAAATCCCTGCAGACCAGGGAATAATTCATTAGCTGAGGCTTGATCCATGATAGCTAACTGGCCTATTAAAGGAGATTCTTCCCTGTGCTGAAGGGCTAGTTCATAGAGTTCTTCCAACTTGGATTCATCCTTTTTCAAGAGAAAGACTCCCGAACGCTGGTAAAAGTCGATCTCCTGGCCAGACTTTTCTAAATCAGCCAACAAATCCACATAAAAGTCAGCCCCCAAGCGCGCCATCTTGTACCAAGCTTTATTGCGGCGTTTGGAGAACCAAGGACTGATAATTCCTGCTGCTGCCTTGGTTGCCTGACCCTGACCATGGTCAAAAATAGTTATCTCTAGGTCGCTTTCTTTCGAGAGGTAGTAGGCAGCTGTTGCCCCCACAATCCCTGATCCAATAATGGCAACTTTTTTCATTGTCTTCACCTTCTAACTAGATATGGTGGAAAGGATTAGTCGGTGCCTGACTAGGCAAAATATCAATAGACCAGCCCTTCTCTGCCTTCCATTGAGTAAGAAGTGCTGCGATTTTTTCCACAAAAAGCACTTCTATATAGTGGCCTGGGTCCAGCGCCAACAAGCCATCAGACAACATATCCTGTGCTGTATGGTAGTAGATATCACCAGTAATATAGACATCTGCCCCCTTTGCCAAAGCATCAGGATAGAAAGACTGACCACTACCACCGCAAATGGCAACTCTTGAAATTTCCTTCTGCAAATCACTCTCTTGATAATGCACCATTCGAAGACTATCAAGACCAAAGACTTGCTTAACATGCTGGGCAAATACTCCAAAAGTCTGTGGTTGAATGTCACCAATACGCCCAATCCCACGTTCTGGGCCTGTTTCCTGGAGATAAATCGTCTCCTCAATGCCTAGCATCTGGCAGAACCAGTCATTGAGACCATTCTCAACAATGTCGATATTGGTATGGCTGACATAAACTGCGATGTCATGCTTGATCAGGTCGATGTAAATCTGATTTTGCGGACGGCTAGCTACCAGATCCTTGATGGGACGGAAAATTGGTGCGTGCTTGACGATAATCAAGTCCACACCCTTTTCAATAGCCTCTGCCACCGTCTCTTCACGTATATCGAGGGCGACCATGACCCTTTGGATATCCTTGTCCAAAGTACCGATTTGCAGGCTACGACTGTCTCCCTCCATAGAAAATTCCTGGGGGCAAAAGGCTTCATAAGCTCTGATTACTTCACTTGCTAGCATGGAGAACCTCCTTTATGGCTTGAATTTTATCTACTAGAACTTGGCGTTCCTCCAGATTTTTTTCTGGGATTTGTCCGAGGGCAAATTCTAGCTTAGTAGCTTCTTTTTGCCATTTTTTGATAAAGACTGGGCTGACTTCTTTGGACAAGAAGGGACCAAAGCGAACATCACTTGCTGATAGCTTCATTTGTCCTGCTTCCACCACCAAAATCTCGTAGAATTTGCCAGCTTCTTCTAGGATGCTTTCTGCTACAATCTGAAAACCGTGGTCTTGCAACCAGATACGCAAGTCGTCTTCACGATTATTGGGTTGGAGGATTAAACGCTCTACATTAGCTAGCTTTTCCAAACCTTCTTCCAATATGGTAGCAATCAAACGGCCACCCATACCAGCAATGGTGATGACCGACACTTGGTCTGCCTCTTCAAAAGCAGCCAAGCCATTGGCTAAACGAACTTGGATTTTCTCCTTTAGACCGTGAGCCTCAACATTTTTGACTGCAGACTGGTAGGGGCCTTCCACCACCTCACCTGCAATAGCACTTTTGATTTGTGCTATTTCAACCAACTCGATCGGCAGATAAGCATGGTCACTCCCCACATCTAGTAAAATGGCACCTTGGGGAACAAAGGAAGCCACTAATTCTAATCTCTTTGAAATCATCTTCTCTCACTTTCCAAAACTCTGTTACCTCTTATTATACCATATTTCAGCTAGCAATCTTGCACCTAAAAAGACCACAATCCACAGATTGCAGCCTTTCTTTATTTTCTAGCTTGGTAACGACTTGTCAAGATGAAAATCACAGTAAAGACCAGCATCATGGCCCCATAAACAGGCAGCGTTTGTCCAGTCAAGGTCGAAATTTCAAGCAATTTCTGGATCCTTGGGAAGAGAGCTGTAGCTAGGAAGCCCCCTACTGACCAAACAATTAAGAGGACACGCCAGAGGGTAAATGGCATGCAGGCTCTAAAAACGGATAAGAAACCGATAGACCCAAGGAGATAATAGAGTAGGGTTGAGATTTCTAACTCTGACCAACCTTGACTCGCACCAAATATTTTGACAAAAAGAACGCTGAACACAACCATAAGTGCACTTGGTAGGGCACGTAGCATGGATCTTCTGAGGAAATTTGGCTCAACAGGCTTGATATTTCGCTCAAAAGTCAGAACGAATGGCGGGAAACCTTCCACGAACTGGTCGATCATGGTAATCTGAATCGGAATGAAAGGGAAAATCAAAATCCACTCAGACCGTCCTAGAAGAGCACTGGCGATACAGATGACAGCGAGCAAGAAGGAATAGATGGTCTTTATCAAGAAAATCGGTGCAATGTGGGCAATGTTATTAACCACACGACGACCTTCAAAGAGAATCTCAGGAACATCATTAAAGTCTGAGTTCAAAAGAACCAGATTGGCAATCTGACGTGTTGCCGGATCTCCCTCAGCCATCACGATCGAACAATCCGCCTCACGAAGGGCCAGGATATCATTGACTCCGTCCCCTGTCATTGCCGTTGTATGCCCTGCTTTTTTCAGCGTTTGGATGATGAGTTTCTTTTGATGAGGGGAAACACGTCCGAAAATAGCTGTCTCTTCAGCCATGGCAATCAATTCCTCATCCTTGATTTTTGAACAATCTACATAGCTGTGATAGTCTGCAAAACCAGCCTTCTGGGCAATACTGGAAACAGTGACCGGATTGTCACCAGAGATAATCTTGAGTCCCACTTCCTGGGAACGGAGGTAGTCTAGTGTCTCAGCTGCTCCTTCTCGAATGGGGTCCAAAATCTCCAGCAAGGCCAAAGCCTGAATATCAGATGGTTTTTGTGGCTTGTGGTGGTCTAGTTTTTCGTGACTGAGAGCCAAGACCAAGACACGAGAACCTCGCTCCAAGGCCTCTCTAGCTTCAGGGACTTCATTTTCCAGCAACATCTCAGGTGCACCTAAGAAAACTGTCCCTAGCCCTTCCAACTCCATAGCTCCCCACTTGCGGTCGCTAGAGAAAGGAAGATTGGAAAGCATGGGATAAGCTACCTGTCCTTGGAAACGCTGGCGAATGGCTTGAGCTGTAGGATTTTTATCCTCACTATGAGATATATAGCTGGTCAGAATGCTTGCAATAGTCTCTTCACCATACGTTTCCGTCAGAGGAAGAACCGCCTCCACCTGCATCTTTCCTTGGGTAATGGTCCCCGTTTTGTCCAGACAGAGCATATCCACACGCGCCAAGGTCTCAACAGAGTACATCTCCTGCACTAAAACCTTTTTCAAGCCCAGCTTGATCACCGCAGTCAAGAGCGAAGTAATGGTCAAAAGGGCGATTCCCTTGGGCAACATTCCCAAAAGGGCTGTTGACGAATTTACAACGGATGACTTGAGGGGCAAGCCTTTTAACATCAAGGCTTCTAGCAGGAGAGCTAGACCAAAGGGAATGATGATCTTCCCAGTAAAACCAGCTAGCTTGTCCAGCGATTTCATGATACGGGAGTTGATCGGTTTCACTGTCTTAGCTTCCAGCATGAGTTTGGAAGCATAGTTGTCTGCCCCGACATGGTGAACTTGAGCCAAAACTGCGCCACTGGCTAGGAAACTCCCTGATAAAAGCAAGGCATCCACTTCTTTTTGCACCAAATCACTCTCACCCGTCAACATAGCTTCATTGACTTCCGCAAAGCCTTCCAAAACCAAGGCATCACTAGGAATCTGCTCTCCTGCAGACAAACGAATGACATCTCCTAGAACCAACTCTTCTGGATTGAGAGCAACTTCTTTACCCTCACGGATGGTTTTGACCTTTTCCTTGGTCATGAGATTAAGCTTGTCCACCATGTGTTTGGCCCGTAGCTCGGTCACAATCCCAGAAAAAGCGTTAAAGCAGATAACAGCAAAGAAGACCAAATTGCTCCAAGCCTGCACAAAAGCTAGCGCTAGAGCAATAACAAAGTTTAATGCGTTAAAAAGTGTAAAAACATTTCGTTTAACAATTTGCCAAGTACTGGTACTGGCCGAAGCGGTAAAGTCATTGACCAAACCTTGAGCCTGTCTTTCCTTTACTTCTCTTTGGGTTAATCCCATAATCTTATTTTTATCCATGAATTCTATCATATCATTTTTTCTAGAAGAATTCTAATCTCATCCAAAAACTGTTGGTTGATAACTGAAAAAGTTTGCCAGTAGTCTTTTGATAAGGTATAATAATAAAAGCAATACAATCGAAGGAGATCTCATGTTTTATACTTATTTGCGTGGACTAGTCATGCTGATCTTGTGGTCCATCAATGGCAATGTCCACTATCACAATACTGATAAAATCCCTAGCCGAGACGAAAACTATATCCTCGTCGCTCCTCATCGTACCTGGTGGGATCCTGTATATATGGCTTTTGCGACCAAGCCAAAACAGTTCATCTTTATGGCCAAAAAAGAGCTTTTTAGCAACCGCATCTTTGGCTGGTGGATCCGTATGTGTGGTGCCTTTCCTATCGACCGAGAAAATCCTAGCGCTTCTGCCATCAAGTATCCTATCAATGTCCTCAAAAAAAGCGACCGTTCTCTCATCATGTTCCCAAGTGGGAGCCGCCACTCAAACGATGTCAAGGGGGGCGTAGCCTTGATTGCCAAAATGGCCAAGGTCCGTATCATGCCTGTCACCTACACTGGTCCCATGACCTTGAAAGGCTTAGTCAGCCGTGAACGTGTGGATATGAACTTTGGAAATCCTATCGATATCTCAGACATCAAGAAAATGAATGATGAAGGGATTGAAATGGTTGCAGACCGTATCCAAGCAGAATTCCAACGTTTGGACGAAGAAACCAAGCAGTGGCACAATGATAAAAAACCAAATCCACTCTGGTGGTTTATCCGCATCCCTGCCCTTATCCTTGCAGTGCTTGTTGGTATCCTAACGATTATCTTTACCTTTATTGCAAGCTTTATCTGGAATCCAGATAAGAAGAGAGAGGCTCTTGGTTAAAAAATACAATTGTCCCTTGGCAAAAGCCAAGGGATATTTCTTTTATTCGATTTTCCATTTTTGGGCCAACCAGTTGGAAAAGGCTAGGAATCGTTCAGCCACTTGCTCATGATGCCCATAGGGATCAAAGACAAACTGACCATTCGGATAGCGTTTCTGAAGTCTGGTATGGATCTGCGCAGCATAGACTGGTGCTTGAGCCAAGCGATTGGTATGATGGGCTCCTTCTGTTTGGCCATTCTGTAAATACAGTAAACAGTCCAAATTTTTCACCTTTTCTTCCCTGCAATAAGTCGTAAAATCAGGATACCAAAAGGAACCGCAGATAGAGAAGATACAGGAGACCTTATCAAAACGGAAAAGACTGTATACTGCCGCCAAACCACCTAGTGAGTAACCCCCATAGGCAAGGCGATTTTTGTCCAGGCGATAAAGCGACTGCAACTTGTCTAAAAGATCTCCAAATAAATGACCATGATAGGCATTTGCCTGACCACCAAAATCTGGAGCCCCATCTCTCAGAGCAGATGCCTTCCAGGGAGTGTAGTCGTCTAGGCGATTTTTAGAGGTCAAGCCCACTAAAATCACAGATTCTGAAATGGAAGATAGGAAATCCAAGTTTCCATCATTCAAGAAAATAGCTGGATAGGTTTGACTGGGATCATAGGTCGAAGGAAGGCTGACCTTGACTTGGATCCCTTCCCAATCAAACTCATTATTTATTGATAAAGTCATTGATTTTCTCAAGGGAATCAATCACTGCTGGACCATAGTCCATCAACTCATCGTAAGAAATGGTCATGATTTTTTGATTCTTAATTGCAGGAACGTTTTCTAAAACTTCATTTGCCTTCATCAACTCTACTGCATTGGCATCCAATTTTTTATTGCGGTCGCTGGTCACATAGATAATCAACTCAGGATCCATTGACACGAGATTTTCCAAGGTCAAGCCTGATGTTCCCGTTGCAACGTTGGTATAACCAAGTTGATTCAACAAGCTCTCTTGCAAAGCAGACTTGTAAGCACCAAAGGTTTCGTCATTATAAGCCACCATAATCAAAGCCTTTTTCTTTTCACCTTGGCTTGTCGGGTTTGCTTTCTTAACAGCGTCAATTTTAGCTTGTAATTGGGCTGCGTATTCATTAGCCTTGTCCTGAACATTGAAAATCATTCCCAGATTTTTGACATCTTCTACAATATTTCCCAAATCTTGCTGAATCGTTGAGAGAGAAGCTTTTTGCGTATAGACTGGGATTTTGTTTTCATTCCAAGTGCTAACTGTCCCCAAGGATTTTTCAGAAAACATCATGTTTCGACCCATCACAGCGTCTGGCTCATAAGAAAGGACTGTCTCTTGTGAGACTGTTTTTTTATCACCGATTTGAGGAATAGTCGCAATCGCGTCCTTGTATTTGTCCGTCACAGCATTATCAGGGTTAAGCATGCCAGCAATTTTATCCTTCAAGCCTAACTCCAATAAGATTTCAGTGGTTGACAGATTGTTGGTGATAACTTTTTCAGGTGCCTTGTCAAAGACTTGTTCGACTTCATTTCCCTTAGCATCATAGGTCTTGACCGTTAACGGATAAGTCGTCTCTGTGCTGGCCTTTTGACTTGTTTCTGTGCTAGACTGTGTGGTAGTTTTTTCTGTAGTAGTATTTCCACAAGCCGCCATGGTTAGGGTAGCTACTGTTACGAGTAAAATGCTTAGTATTTTTTTCATCTTGTTTTCCTTTTCATTCTTATAAATAGTGAATCATAGCTTGCTGATCCTCGGTCCAAGTAACCTGACTTTGAACTCCGTATACAGTTTGCAATGACTCAGGGGTGATGGTCTCTTTTGGAGTCCCTTGGTAAAGGATTTCTCCCTCTTTCATCAGATAGAGATAATCCGAATAGCGACAAGCAAGTTGAATATCATGCAGGACAGCTAGAACATTAATCTTGAGCTCCTTTACAATGGCCAACAAGTCTAGCTGATACTTGATATCTAGATGATTGGTTGGTTCGTCCAGGAGCAAGAGAGTCGGTTCTTGCGCCAGGGCACGGGCTAATAAGACTCGTTGTTTCTCCCCCCCTGACAGGGACGAATAGAGACGAGTTTTCTTCTCGAGCATATCCACCTTAACGAGGGCATCTTGAACGATACAATAATCCCTTTCCTTTTCCTTCTGTAAAAAAGAGAGGTGGGGAGTTCTTCCCAGCAAGACAATTTCCTCAACTGTACAATCAAACTGCAGCTGGTTAAACTGAGTGACAACTGCCATTTGCTTGGCTGTTTCTTTGAGTGACCAATGCTCCAGCGGCTTTCCATCTAGGCTTATCAAGCCCTTGTCCGCCTTTTCCTGACGATAGAGGAGTTTAAGCAGGCTGGTTTTTCCACTTCCATTCGGTCCTAGTATCGTGTGAAATTGATGCCCCTCAACCTTAAGAGAAACTCCTTTGAGGATTTTTTTCTCTCCTAGTCCAAAGTGGACATCCTGACAAATCAAGTCCATATCAGGCCCTCACCTCCCTTCGCTTACCTCCTACAATGTAGATGAAGAAGGGAGCGCCTACCAAGGCTGTGAAAATACCAATCGGCAACTCAGCATTTGGAATGATGACACGAGAAAGTACATCTGCCCAGACGACAAAGAGGGCACCCAGTATGGTCGCAACAGGAAAAAGTCTCCTGTAATTCGTTCCTACTAACCCTCGAGCTAAGTGAGGAGTAATCAGACCAACAAATCCAATAATCCCACAGGTTGCCACTAAGACTGCTGTCAGCATAGCCACCATGGTCACATAAAGATACCAATAGAAGCGTAAGGGTATCCCCAAAGTTAAAGCAGCCTCATCTCCCATCATCATCGCATTAAAAACACGATACTGGGTAGCGAAAAATAGAAAGGCTACTCCCACTACCATAGTTGGCAAGAGTAAGTCAGACCAAGTAGTTCCAGCAAGCGATCCCATGGTCCAAAACTTAATGGTCATCACACTGTCCGCGTTAGCTCCAACTGAGATAATAAAGTTGGAAAATGCCAGAAAAAGAGCATTGACCACCGTTCCTGATAAGATCAGACTAGAAGTCGTCATCCTGCCCTGCATAGAGGCAATGATAAGGACAGCGATTGTTGCCAAAATAGCTCCAAGGAAAGCTCCAAGGCTAATCATCAATTTTAAACCAAGAATGATGCTTAAGGTTGCTCCTAGAGTTGCACCCGCAGAAATTCCTAAGACATAAGGCTCTGCGATGGGATTGTTCACTGTAGACTGCATCACGCTACCACACATGGAAAGACCAGCCCCTACTATCAGACCGAGTAATACTCGAGGGAATCTCATATTCCATACAATGGCAAGAGTGGACTTGGAAACCACTCCTATCTCAAGAGGAAAACCCAACCTACTCAAAATAATCCGATAGGTATCTCCTAGATCAATCGCAACGGATCCCATAGAAACTGCTAGAAAGAGGGAAATCCCTAAAACAGCTAGCAAAATACCTAAAAGTAACAAAAATTGCAGGTCCCGTCGGCTTCCAGAACATTTGGAAAGCATGCAAATCTCCTTTGATAGAATCTTAAAAATTTAGAAAATTCTCATAAAAAGTATACCATATTTCTATTAGATGAACAAGGATAGAGACATGTATAGAAAAAGCCCTCTAAAAATCAGAGAGCCACCTGTTTATATAATCAGTGAGAATCTTTATATCACCAATTCTCCCACTGGGTTTCGACTTTCACTTCACCATAGTTGCTTGGCGAGTACTTGCTGTCATAAATCGAGCACCAATCCTTCAGGACTTTCTGGTTGACGATTTCGTCGTAGTAAGAATCCAAATCTGCCTTGTAGTCATCCCCTCCAATGCTTAGTACTTACCCAGAATTTCACTAGCAAATCTATACACTTGACGTATTTCTTCTATACTAATATACAAAATCAAAAGATTAACTCTGTAACTACTTATCTTTATTCAATACTTTTAGTATTAATCTCTCCATCCTTGAAGAATAAAGATAGGATCTTAATGAGTTTTTCATTCTCATTAACCTATATAATAACTCTAAATCAGAGTAAATAGAGCAAGATAAGCACAAACGCTCTTCTTTTCTCTCCTGTTCTAATTTATCTTTGGTGACATCATATGGATACGTGTAACGATTTGCTAATTTAGAAGCCATCCCTTTTTGGGTGTAGAATAATTTTTCGATTTTCTTTTCTTCGCTTAATGAATTAAAATCCCTCAAATAGAATTGCCAGATATCAAACCGATTAACCGAAAATATACGTGTAAATTTAATTAATCTATCACTCGTCAATTTAGTAACAATTTCTTCTAATTCACTTAAATTAGCAATATCTAAAAAACTAAATCCCTCAATTCCTTTGGGTCTATAATATTTTTTCTCAGTTAAAGACATATAATTCGGAATTTTCTTTTCTAAAAACATTTCAATAATCAAATCTTGACAATTAATAACATAATCAAAATTTTTAGATATCTGGTAAATATGATGATTGACCCAAATCAACAATTTTTCAAACAGTAGGATGACTTCTTCAAAATATTGACCATTTTCCTTATCGATCACTTTTCTAACTTCACGTTTTTGACTATAGAAATAGAAGAAGAAAACTGTCGGTAATATTGTCACTAAAGCCACGATAGCTGGCAATCTCAAAAAGATATCACTAATATTTACTTTTATTTGTAATAAACTTATCAAAATTTCTTGAGACTTAGATAAATAATGGGTAATATCTACCCTCAATATTTTCAATGAAAAGCAAGCGGATAAAAAAGCCAAAAGCATAGGTATACTTATTATAATCTTAAATATGTTAAGTATCAGTTTAGTCAATGTGAGTTTCGATATGCCTATCCATACCAAACTTTTTTCGTCACTATCATAAGTTACCCAACCTAATCGCATAATCGGCTTAGTCTTAGAAAATAATAGTTCAATCTAATTATGTAAATTGCACAGCTTACTTTTTTTGTTCTTACTGCCCATTCCCCCAGTTCTCTCAAATAATAACGTATAATACTATATAAGTTAAAAATTACTAGATCATATATTACCAATAATAAAATTATTTCTAACCAAAATATAAAAGTTAATACAAATAAATTTCCTTGAGAAACTTTCAAATTAGTAGAAATAACTTCACTAATCATAGTTTTCCAAAAGAATAGCAGCAATATTACCGCTATAAGTAACGAGATATATTTAAATATTTTACTAATCTTCATAATAACTACAGTTTTAGACTTCTCCATTCTATTTTTAATATCAACGTGATTTTATTTAACATACAACTATCCAATCATCAATTTCGTTATCATAATAACATTCATAATGTTTCCATATCTCAAAATTAGTTTCTTCAATAAATTTCTTCTCAACAGTGAAATTTGCATATAGGTAAAATCTGTACGACCTATCACCAATTCTCCCACTGGGTTTCAACCTTGACATCACCATAATTTGTTGGCGAGTACTTGCTGTCATAAATCGAGCACCAGTCCTTCAAGACTTTCTGGTTGACGATTTTGTCATAGTCTTGCTCTAATTCTTCTTTAGAAATATTATATTTTCTGAGATATTCTCTTACTTTTTCTTCATCATCAAGATATTGACCTGGTTGCCTTGGTTCTTCAAAAATCGCAAGCTCCTTTTGAAGTAGTTTCTTTTTTATATTATAGTGTGCTGAATACCATAGGGTAATATCCGAATTAATCCTTTTTTCAAAACGAATCGTCATCCCTTTAATACCTTCTCCAAAATTAAAGCTAATACTTATATCTTTATAGTCTTCAGGATGAGTTTGATACTTCCCAGAAGGAGTGTATGCAAAGTATTCACTATCATTAGGCCAACCTGCCCTGATTTTAAAGCCATCTATGTTTCTTAAAATATTATTTGACCGATAGGTTTTCTCGGTTTCTTGATACATTTCATCAAAAATATTTTTAGGTTGTTGGGTAAAAAAGTAGAAACAGGATAGTACAATTAGAACGAATAACGCTACTAAACCGATGAATTTCTTCATGCCATCACCAATTCTCCCACTGAGTTTCAACTTTCACCTCACCATAGTTACTTGGAGAGTAGTTGCTGTTATAAATCGTGCACCAGTCCTTCAAGACTTTCTGGTTGACGATTTCGTCGTAGTAAGAATCCAAGTCCTTAGCAGTGATACCGTACTGTTCTAGGTAGGATTTCACCTGAGCTTCGTCTTCAATATAAGTTTCCGTATCTGCTTTCTTTAAACCTATTTTGACAAATTTTTTTAAAGTACGGTCTTTATGAGAATATACAGTCCACATTTTTATATTCACGTTAGACTCTATACTTTTTTCAAATGATATCGAACCAATTTCATCTTCAGAATAAAAACTAAATCCAATTCTTAGTTCAAGATAACCTTCCGGAAGATTTTTATAATTTCCTGAAGGTGTATACCTTAAAAATTCTCCGTCGCTTGGCCAAACTGGTTTAATATCAAACCCATCTATGTTTCTTAGAATATTATTTGTCTGGTAAGTTTTCTCAGTTTCCTGGTAGATTTCATCAAAAATGTTGTTAGGTTGTTTAGTAAAAAAGTAGAAACAAAATAATACAACTAGTAAGACTAACGCTACTAAACCGAGGATTTTCTTCATGTTGTCACCAATTCTCCCACTGGGTTTCGACTTTCACATCGCCATAGTTGCTTGGAGAGTACTTGCTGTCATAAATGGAACACCAGTCTTTTAAGACTTTCTGGTTAACGATTTCGTCGTAGTAAGAATCCAAATCCTTAGCTGTAATACCATACTGCTCTAGGTAAGTTTTCACTTGAGCCTCATCTTCGATATAAGTTTCCGTATCTGCTTTCTTTAATCCTATTTTGACAAATTTTTTTAAAACACGATCCTTCCGAGTATAGTTATCCCATATTCTAACTCTAACATTTGGCCCAATTCGTTTTTCAAATGAGATTGAACTTAATTGTGTTTTTGTAGTAAAATTAAAACCAATTTCGATTTCAAAATACTCTTCTGGGGTATGGTCATTATTATAAGTTCCAAATGGATAGTATTTAGAATATTCTCCATCGTTAGGCCAATCGGGTCTGATTTTAAACCCATCTATGTTTCTTAAAATATTATTTGACCGATAGGTTTTCTCCGTTTCTTGGTAAATTTCATCAAAAATATTTTTAGGTTGTTTAGGAAAAAAGTAAAAACAAACTGATACAAGTAATACAATTATTGTTAAAACACCTAGTATTTTCTTCATAGACTTCCTCCTAGTCCGCCACGGCTTCCAAGCGGTTTAAAAACTTGAACACTCCTGGATATTTTCTTTCAATATATGCTTTAAGAGCATCCTCTCCATCTAGCTTAATATCCGTTGGTCGCAAACTATCATAAATAGTATCTCTGACTGTATCCCAATCCTTATTTTTTAGGAATTCTCTTTCTCTCTGAGAGGAGTCTTTTTGAAGGTCAGCATAGTAAGAAGAGATTGCTTGGTCATAGGATTGCCCATTTTGCATACGGCCGATAAGGTTGACCGAGTCCAAATCCGCCTTGTAGTCATCCTCTCCGATACTTGGCTTCATATCGTTTGCATTAAAGGTCGTATCTCCCTCCCAGCCAGAAAGGTCCTTGACATGCTCTCTACCGCCATAGAGATCGGCTAACTGAACTTGATTAGGATTAAGATGAGTGGCCATAGTGATGGAATGATGGGTAAAGTCTGCATGACCTGTCACCAATTCTCCCACTGGGTTTCGACTTTCACCTCGCCATAGTTGCTTGGAGAATACTTACTGTCATAAATAGTACACCAATCTTTCAAGACTTTCTGGTTGACGATTTCGTCGTAGTAAGCATCCAAATCCTTGGCAGTGATACCGTACTGTTCTAGGTAGGTTCTTACTCGCGATTCATCATTGATAGATTTATCAGTTCCTTCTTGATTTATAAGTAGCTGTACATTTTTTTGAAACAATTTTTCTTTTGTAAGATACTTACCAAAAATAAAAATTCGCTGCCCAGTACTTATCTCCTTCTCAAAAGAAACGAAGACTGTACTTGTGTCTTTTGTAAAATGAAATATTAAATCAATATTTTTATAGTCATGCGGAGTTTTCTGTTTTTGATATAGTACATAAGAATAAAATTGAGAATCATCACCATACTCTTGATATTTATGTACTTCAACATCTTTCAAATGGTTAAAAACATTGTTTCCTAGATAAGTCTTCTCTGTTTCCTGATAAATTTCATCAAAAATATTTTTAGGTTGATGCGTAAAGAAGTAAAAACAAACTGATACAAGTAATACTACTATTGTTAAAACACCGAGTATTTTCTTCATAGACTTCCTCCTAATCTGCCATGGCTTCCAAGCGATTTAAAAATGTTGATACATCTGAATGTTTTTCCTCAATGTACTCTTTAATAGATGCCTCGCCTTTCTTCAGTATATCCGCAGGCGCTACTCCTGCATAAATCGTACCTTTGACGTGTTTCCAATCCTTATTTTTCAAAAATTCTTTTTCTCTCTGAGAGGAGTCCTTTTGAAGGTCAGAGTAATAAGAAGTTATGGCTTGGTCATAGGACTGTCCCTTTTGCATGCGACCGATAAGGTTGACTGAATCAAGGTCTGCCTTGTAGTCATCTTCTCCGATACTTGGCTTCATATCGTTAGCGTTAAAGGTCGTATCTCCCTCCCAGCCTGAAAGGTCCTTGACATGCTCTCTACCGCCATAGAGATCGGATAACTGAGCTTGATTAGGATTAAGATGAGTAGCCATGGTGATGGATTGGTGGGTAAAGTCTGCGTGACCTGCTCCGTTGTTAGAATAAGCCTTTAGTTTTATATCCCAAAACGTATCAAAATCATCCACTTTCCCGTAAGCTTCTTTATATTCACTTTTAGCCGATTCATATCTTTTTGGAGTGTCAGTTTTCATTTTAGTTGAAAAATTTCCTCCACCAGCTAGTGTATGTTGCAATCTAAGATTATAGTACAGTTCTTTGGCCTTTTCTTCTTTCAACCCCAGTTCTTGATAAATTTCAACTATGGGTTTCAAAGTTCTCAATTTTTGGCCTGTATGCGGATCACTCACAAATTCATTATAAAAATAATGCCCCAATCCACCTGCAGTTTCATTCCACTTAAATTCGTTATAATTTGCCGCACCAACGACTCGCAAAAAGATATAGTCACGGAACTCTTGGCT